>JAADCW010000070.1 GCA_013154225.1 Chloroflexota bacterium | reverse complement strand
ACCCCTTGGTGTACTTTTTAAGCCCACAAAATCACCAAAGTGTGCTATATTTAGGGCATCTTACAATGTAACTGTCATCATCGCAGGTATTATGGATTTCAACCTCAGCCTTTATCTCCGCCTTATTTCCCATAGCCTTTTCAAAAGCCGCAAAAGCATCTGTCCCCTCACGTCTTCCCGGCTGGGCTTTCTGGTAGGGACGGTGATGGCGGGGTTCCCCCTGCTTTATCTGAACCACCGCATCAGTTGGTGGCTGGATCACCTCTTCTTCCCCGGTTTTCGTAGCCAAAAAGTCGAAGCACCCCTTTTCATCGTCGCGCCGCATCGGTCCGGCACGACGCTCTTGCTCAACACCCTTTTGCACGACCCTCAATTCACCACCACCGACGCGTGGGAAGTATTCTTCGCCCCATCCCTGCTGGAACGCAAAGTGGTGCGGAGCCTCTTCCGCTTTGACCGCGAACACCTGGGTGGTCGTCTCCACCGCCGGGTCATGGCTTGGGAAGCCCATCGGGCCCAACTGCCCCACGTGCAGGACTTCCTGCGCGTCCATCCCTTTAGTTTCACCCAGCCCGAAGAAGACCAATTCCTGCTGCTCAAATTCTCCACCTACGACCTGTTGGCCTTCTTCCCCTTCCCCGAACTGCTGGCGCCTTATCGCGATTATTCCCGCCGCGTGCCGGAAAAACGCCGCAAAAAAGACATGGCCTTTTATCAGGACATGGTCCAGCGGCACGTTTACGCTCACGGGGGCAAACGCTATCTTTCCAAGCAACCTTCCCTTTCCAGCACCATTCCCGACCTGGTCAAAATCTTCCCCGATGCGCGTTTCATCCACCTGGTGCGCCACCCAGCCGACGTGGTGCCCTCTTCCATGACCCTGTGGCGAGGGCACTGGAGGATGTACGGCTGCCAACAGCCTTCCCAAGACCTGGCCGACGCGGTGATTGAACACAACCGCATTTGGTATTTGCGGCTGTGGGACGATTTGGCTCAACTGCCTGCAGAGCAATACATCCGCATTCGCTACGAAGACCTCAAAAACGACCTGCATCACACCATTGAGCAGGTTTACCAGCACTTTGGGATGCCTTTGGCGCCCGAATTTCGTGCCTATCTGCAACAAGCCACGCCCGAAGTGCGGGCCTACAAGAGCAACAACCATTATGACCTCTCTTCGCTGGGCATCACCATGCAGGAATTCGCGCGCCGTTTTGCCGACGTTGCCCAGCGATATGCCTTTACGTTCCCCGAAACCGAAGGGTAAACCAGCCGCATAGGGGGAATCACGCGCAAATATTGCCCGAAGTTTTGCATATTTGCGCATTTTCGTCTATAATCTAATGAAAGCCTAAATGCGGTTTTGTAACTCGTGCGGCAAAATACCATGAGTGCTTATTCTTCGCGACTTCATCATTATCTCCACCGCTTGTTGGAAACCCGCGCCGCGCGTTTTTGGCAAGCCCTGCCGCCAACCACTTCCAAAGGCTTGCTGGAAGCCTTGGTGGCAGTTATCCTTGATGAGCAAGCGTCAGGGGAAGGACAAGTCCCTCTGGCGCCAACGCGCTATACCCTGACTTTGCCGCTTCAGCAGGCCGAAGCCCTGCGGCAAAACAGCCCGCTCTTGGACGAACTGGCCATCGCCATTCACCAGGCCGGGCACGATGCAGGCCGGCGGTTTCCTGTGCTTCCCAGAATACAGCTGGAAGTTGCACCCACACCGCCCCCACAGGGCTTTGACCTGCAAGCCGAAATTTGGGAACCCGAACACCTCAAACGGGTGCCTTTGGATCCCAAAATCAATATTGTGCCGCCAAGCGCCTATCTCATCATCAACGGCACCCAGGTCTTCTCCCTGGAACAGCCCATCATCCACATTGGGCGCCGCCCAGATAACGACCTGGTCTTGGACGACCCGCGCGTTTCCCGACTGCACGCGCAACTGCGTGCCAATCGGGGGCGCTTCATGCTCTTCGATTTGCATTCCACGGGTGGCACGTTTGTCAATCAGCAACGCATCACTGCCACCATGCTCTACCCGGGCGATGTAATTCTGCTCGCTGGCATGACTTTGGTTTACGGCCAACGGGCAACCCGCCCCCTGCAAGACAACGCCTACGAAAACCCCGAAATCGTCTCCGATTTGCACACTACCACGCGCCTGAAATGGCCGCCTCAAAACGAATAACACGGAGGACGCGATGGCCACTGAAAAACCCGTTTTGGGCATCATTGGGGGCTCCGGCCTGTACAAAATGGAAGGGCTGACCGACATCCGAGAGGTGGAGGTCGAAACACCGTTTGGCAAACCCAGTGCGCCCATTGTCTTGGGCACGCTGGAAGGCAAGCAGGTCGCTTTCCTGGCACGCCACGGCCGCGGGCATCACATCATGCCTTCGGAAATCAACTACCGCGCCAACATCTACGCGCTCAAAATGCTGGGCGTGGAACGCGTGGTCAGCGTCAGCGCCAGCGGCTCGCTGCGCGAAGATTATGCCCCCGGCCACATCGTCATCCCCGATCAACTGTTTGACTTTACCAAAGGTCAACGGGCGCGCTCGTTCTTTGGCGAAGGGCTGGTAGCCCACGTCAGCGTGCCGGAACCTTTCTGCCCCCAACTTTCAAGCCTGTTGGTGGACGCTGTCCAGGCCACAGGCGCTACCGTGCATCAAGGCGGCACGTTCATCACCATCGAAGGGCCGCGCTTCTCCACCCGCGCGGAGTCCAACGTCTTCCGCTCGTGGGGCATGTCCATCATCGGCATGACAGCCTCGCCCGAAGCCTTCCTGGCCCGCGAAGCCGAACTGTGCTATGCGGTTATGGCCCATATCACCGATTACGACGTCTGGCATGTGAGCGAAGAGCCGGTCACGGTGGAAATGGTCATCCAAACCCTCCAAAATAACATCAAGATTGCCCAGGAAGCTATCCGCAATCTGGTCAAACAACTGCCTGAAGAGCGGACGTGTGAATGCCAAAACGCGCTGGCCAATGCGCTGATCACCGACCCGGCAGTTATCCCGCCAGAAACCCGCAAAAAACTCAGTTTTTTGGTGGACAAATACCTTGGCTAAAGCCAACCCATCCGAACCGACCACAGCCGCCCGCTGGCTTTTGCTGGCGGCGGCTTTCGTTTTGGGCTATGCCGCGGCCCTCACGGCTTCCGTGTGGTCCGAAGGCCACGCCTGGCTCCGCTGGGGACATTGGACTGCGGTGATCGTGTGGGGGCTGTCAGTGGCGTTGTTCCACACCGCGGTGCGTCAAGCCGCGCCGCGGGCGCCTTCATACCTACCAGCCATTGCTTACGGCCTCGCGGGTTGGGGCGTGCTGACAGTGTGGGCGCTTTCGCCCATGTTTGGCCTGCGGCAGACCCTCTGGCTGTTGTTAGACACCGCGGCCGCGGCCCTTTTGCTTCGGGCTGCCCACACATGGCAGGCGCCCGATCCGCGTTGGGTAACCCGCGCCCTCGCGGGCGGTCTGCTCTTGCTGGGGCTCACCATCCCCTGGGGCACCACCCCCTTGGGCTACGGTCCGCGCCTTTGGCTCGGCTGTTGCGGGCTCTACTTCCAGCCTTCGGAAGTTTACAAACTTCTGCTCATCCTCTCCCTGGGCGTTTGGGCTGCCCACCCTACCCACCGCAACCTGGCCATTGCCACTGCAAGCACGGCTCTGGCCGTTGCCATCCTCGGATGGCAACACGATTTCGGCACCGCGGGCTTCCTGGTTTATTTGTTCATTGCCCTCTACTATGCCATCAGCGGCGACCGCCGCCCATTGCTGGCCGCGCTGCTGATCTTGCCCCTAAGCGCATACGCGGGCTACCGCTGGATCCCCATTGTGCGCCTGCGGGCTGAGGCCTGGCTCGCGCCCTGGCAAGCCCAGCACACCCACGGCTACCAAATCATCCAAGGGCTGCTGGCCCTCCACCGAGGGGGCCTTTGGGGCACAGGGCTGCAAGCGCCCGTGCTCACCCCTTTGGCTCATTCTGATTTCATCTTCACTGCCATTGGGCAAATGTGGGGATGGCTTGCCACGGCCAGCATCATCGGCCTCATGGCCTGGCTCACCCACAGCGCGTTCCGCGTGGCCAACCGCCTTACAGGCTTTGGGCGGGCTGTAGCCTTGGGCATCGGGCTGTATTACGGCGGGCAAAGCCTGCTCATCCTGGGCGGCAACCTGCGCTGGCTCCCCCTCACAGGGGTGGCTTTCCCCTTTCTGGCCTACGGCGGATCGGCCTTGCTGAGCAACCTGCTGGCCTTGGCCTTCCTGCTTCATCTGGCGCAACAAGCCGCAGAACAACCCCAAACCCCAGCCCCTAACCTGCAACGCGCGGCCCGCCATCTGGAAACCGCCCTTGGGCTTGGCTTCCTGATTTCTTTGATTGCAGCCACTTATTGGACCTTTCTCTGGCGTCCACCAAGCGGCTAATTTACCCAGCGCAAGGCGCAAACGCAAAAGGCAAAATAGCAATAAACGTCCAATCCAACGGCCTTGACACACCACGCACCTTGTGCTACAGTATCAACGCACTAACTCCAAGCACCCCCATCATCAATGAAAGGAGTACGGCCTTGAGTATGTCGCGCACCCAACAACTGGTAGAACGCCTTCGCGAATTGCAGGCTTCTTCCCCCGATATTGAAGCCTCCGCAATCGTGAGTGTGGACGGTTTGACCATTGCGTCGGCCCTGCCGCAAGGCATTGAGGAAGACCGCGTTTCCGCCATGTCGGCGGCCATGCTTTCGTTGGGCGAGCGCATCGCCACAGAATTAGGGCGCGGCACCCTGGAACAAGTCTATATCAAAGGCGAAAAAGGCTATGTCGTGCTCATGGCCGTGGGCGAAGACGCGGTACTCACCGCCTTGGCGCGCGAACGGGCTAAATTGGGCCTGATTTTCCTGGATATGCGTCGCGCCACCGAGGACATTGCCAAACTCCTGTAAGCACCTCTCACAGAAGGGCATACGCTATGGACCCCATTCCCGAAAGTGGCTACTATTATCCCAACAAGATCGCGCGCATCATCTTGGACGCGCTGGAAGACGTGATGGGGAAGAACGGCCTTAACGCCATCCTCAATCTGGCCCATCTCTCGCACCTGATTGACAACCCGCCTCCCGAAAACCTGAACCAGGAATTTGACTTTGCCTATCTTTCTTCCATCAACTTGGCGCTGGAAGAGATGTATGGGCCGCGAGGTGGGCGTGGGCTGGCTCTGCGCGCTGGTCGTGCGGCTTTTGCAGAAGGGCTGCGGAACTTCGGCGCCCTGGCCGGCGTGGGCGATTTGGCCTTCAAAGTGCTTCCCTTGAGCGCCAAATTGCGCATTGGCCTGCCCGCGATGGCCAAGATCTTCACCCAGGTCAGCGACCAAATCACCACCGTTGAAGAGCGCGAAAACGAGTTCATTTACACCATCCACCGTTGCCCGGTCTGCTGGGGCCGCAAAGGCACCACCGACAAGCCGGTCTGCTACATGGCCACAGGGTTACTCCAAGAGGGGCTGAAATGGGTTTCCGGCGGCCACGAATTTCGGGTCAACGAGTCTAAGTGCGTGGCCAAAGGCGACGACGTCTGCGAATTTGTCATCCAAAAAGAGCCCATCGGCTGAAGCAGGTGAAGGCATCGTGGGAACCAACAAAAGGCACCGGCTGCTAATCATCGAAGACGACCTGGACGTAGCCGACATGCTCACAGCCTACTTCCGGGTGCAAGGCTACGACGTCCAGACAGCCAATTGGGGGGAAGATGGGGTTCGCGCGTGCCAGGTAGCCCCTCCTGATCTCATCATCTTGGATATCCGCCTGCCCGACATTGACGGCTACGAGGTTGCGCGGCGGTTGCGCACCAGCGTGCGCACCGCGCGCATTCCCATCATCTTCCTGACCGAAAAACGCGATCGCAGTGACCGCCTCAAGGGGCTCGGCCTGGGCGCGGACGACTACATCACCAAACCCTTCGACATCCAGGAACTGCGCCTCCGCGTGCGCAACGCGCTGCGGCGGGCTTCGATGGGGCCCATCACCAACCCCGTCACCGATTTGCCCGAAGGCGCCCTGGTGGACGAGCGCTTGCAAGAAATGCTCGAAAACCCCAATTGGGCCGCGTTGTTGGTTTCCTTGCTCAACCTGGATGCCTTTCGTGAACGCTACGGCTTTGTGACCTCCGACGACATCCTGCGGGCTGTGAGCCTGATGATTCAAAACGCGGTGCGCGATACGGGCACGCCCAACGACTTCATTGGGCACCTTTCCCCCACAGATTTCATTGTTATCACCCATCCAGCCCACGTGGAAAAAATGGCCGAACGCATCCGCAGCCGGCTGGAGCAAGCTCTGGATTATTTCTACCCCCTCAAAGACCGCTTGAACGGCGATTTTGGGCAGCGCAAACTTGCCATCCGCATCAAAGAACTGCGCGCCACCCACGGCCCCTTTGTGGACATCAGCCAACTCAAAGACGCCTTCCTAAAACGCTAAACAACCCGTGCAAATTACCGTTGTCCTCCCTACCTACAACGAAGCGGAAAACCTCCCTCGGTTGGTTTCCGCTTTGTTCGTTTTGCCCCTTGACCTCCACATCTTGGTGGTGGACGACAACAGCCCTGACGGCACCGGCGAAATTGCCGAAAAGCTCAAACAGCAATATCCCGGACGCCTGGACGTGCTTCACCGTCCGGCCAAAGCAGGGCTGGGGCCGGCCTATTTGGCCGGCTTTCGGCACGCGATGCAAGCCCAGCCCGATGCCATCGCCCAAATGGACAGCGACTTCTCTCACCCAGTAGAGGCCCTGCCCAAAATGGCCGCGGAGATGGAAGCAGGCGCCGACGTGGTGTTGGGTTCGCGTTACGTTCCGGGCGGGCGGCTGGACGAACGCTGGCCCCTCTGGCGCAAAGCCCTCTCCACTTTCGGCAATTTCTATGCCCGCACTATCCTGCGCATTCCTGTTCGCGATGTCACGGGCGGCTATCGCCTTTGGCGACGCACAGCCTTAGAGCGCCTTCCCCTGGAACGGGTACGCGCCAACGGCTACATTTTCCAAGTCGAAATGGCCTACCTTGCCCACAAAATAGGGCTTCGCATGGTTGAAATTCCCATCTACTTCACAGAGCGGCGTTGGGGACAATCGAAAATGTCTTTTCGCATTCAGGTTGAAGCCGCGCTGGGCGTTTGGGATCTCCTCTGGCGCTACCGCGACCTCTAACACTTACGGGCACGGTTTTACGATTTTGGGAGCCATACCATGCACATTGTTTTGACCGGCGGCACCGGCTTGATAGGACGAGCCTTTGTCGCCCACCTTGCCCCTCAAGGGCACACCTTCACCGTTTTTACCCGTCATCCTGAAAAACAACCTGCCGGGCTTCCTCCCGACGTCCAGCGTGTGAAGTGGACGCCGCAGGATCCTAACGCGCTGGCACGCGTCCTGCGTCAAGCCGACGCGGTGGTCAACCTGATGGGCGAAAACATCGCGGCAGGGCGCTGGAACGCAGCCCGCAAAAACGCCCTGTATGCCAGCCGGGTGGAAAACGGCCGCGCGCTGGCCTCGGCCCTACGCCTGGCGCAGCCGAGGCCCCCCGTGCTTCTGCAGGCTTCGGCAGTGGGCTACTACGGCGACCGCGGCAACGACCTGTTGGATGAGCATGCCCCACCCGGCGACGATTTCCTCGCCCGGTTGTGCGTGGATTGGGAAGCCAGCACCTCTTCCGTAGAAGGCCTGGGTATGCGCCGTGTGATTTTGCGCACCGGCATCGTACTGAGCCGCGAGGGCGGCGCGCTCCCTCGCATGATGCGCCCCATCCAATGGGGCCTGGGCGGGCCTTTAGGCGCAGGCAACCAATGGATGCCTTGGATCCACATCCACGACCAAGTCGCGGCCATGTCTTTCCTCCTCACCCACGAAGAAGCCCACGGGCCGTTCAACCTCACTGCCCCCCAACCCGTCACCAACGCCGAACTCACCCGCGCCATTGCCCGCAAGCTGCACCGTCCGGCTTTTCTGCGGGTGCCGGCCTGGGCCTTGCGCCTCGCCTTTGGCGAAATGAGTCAGGTGCTCCTGGCCAGCCAGCGCGCTTTGCCCCAACGCTTGTTGGAACTCGGTTTTCAATTCCGCTTCCCCACCCTTGATGCGGCCCTGGACGATCTGCTGGGGCAACCATGAGATGAAAGCCTCCCCTTCCACAACCTGGCACCAACGGCTATTGGCCTGGGCCTCATGGCCCCGCATTTTCGCCTTGGCGCTCATCGTGGTGGGCTTCAACCGCTGGATGCTGCCTCACATCGCCCCTTTGGGGCTCGCCTATCTCCCCGACACCCACCTCTATTACACCCCAGAAACCCTCTGGCAGTGGTTGGCCGCTTACAGCCCAGCCGAGCGCGCCCGCGCGCTTTGGGGGCACCTGACCTTCGACCTGGCCTATCCCTTGCTTTACGGCGCTTTGCTTCTGCTGCTCTTGGCCAAAAGTTGGGGACCCCGCTTCAAACCTTGGCTGGCGCGGCTTCCCCTGGCCATGATCCTGTGTGACTACGGCGAAAATTTCGCCCTGGCCGCGCTTTTCACCCACTGGCCTGGCCACAATACCTCTCTGGCATGGCTGGCCTGCGGGCTGACGTTGGCAAAATGGCTTCTGTTTGGGGGAATACTCACAGCGATTGGTATTGCCCTTTTTCAGCAATACCTTTCCTACAAAGCAAATTTATAATTTTTCGCAGCCCACGTTACTCATGCACCCACACCAAAGTTCCCCGGCCTTTGGCTTCGGGCGCCATCGGTTCATAGGCTGGCATGGTCCAACGGAAAATCCACAGCGCGTCCTCGTTGCGCATATTGACACAACCATGGCTCATAGGACGGCCAAAGTTATCATGCCAATACGTGCCGTGAAAGGCCACACCCGTATCTACAAAGAAACTCACCCACGGCACGCCAGGCAGTTCGTAGGCTTCCAGAGAGGCCGTGAGATCACCGTTGCCCATGTGCCGCGAGGGCACTTTGTGGAACACGCCAAAACGGCCCGATGGCGTGCGGGTGGGAATGCCGTTATCGGTGGGTTTATCGCTGGGAATGCCCGAGGAAATCTTGGTTTCCAACACAATGGTTTGCCCCTCATAAGCCCGCAGAGTTTGGGCACGCAAATCCACTTCGATCCATTTTTCCAACGGCGGCACGTCGGGCGAAAGCGGGGTCAATTCCTCGGGTTGGATGAGCCGCAGGTAAGGGGCATACACATAATAGGGCACTTTGAGCAAGTCGTCGGTGATTTCGTAAAGGGGCTCTTGATACCGCCCCAAACGCACGCCTGTTACCCAATAGACGGAGCCGTAATACAAACGATAAAGGGGAACATACTCCCCTTCGGGGCTGATTTGCCAACAGCGGGTGTAAGGCACAGTCACTTCGGCCAGTTGCCCACCATCGGGCACGGCTGGCGCTACAGGATTCAGCCGTACCTGCACTTCCTGGGTGTAGGCCGTATGCAAATACCCGCCGGGCACGCGATACCAGCGGGGGTTGTAGGTTGGCCCCTCAGGGGAAACCAATTTTTCCAGCACCCGCACAACCTGATCCCGCCCCAGGTAATCTTCCACCGGACTGCGGAAGGCCGGTTCCCGATGCACTGGCACGTGGTCAATGGTAACTCGCACCAGGCCCACAAACGGCGGCGGTGCAATGTTTTCGCGCGGCTTGAACGGACGCCAGGCCACAGTGCCCAGGCCCAACAGCGCCAATTTCAACGCATCACGACGGGTAAGACGCTCTTCGCCCATGGCCAAGGGTTAGTGCAGAGGCAAAGTCACGATAAACGTGCTTCCCTCGCCCACTTTGCTCTTCGCGCGAATACTGCCGCCGTGGGCTTCGATGATGCGGCGGCAAAGATACAGGCCCAAGCCAGAGCCCATAGCCCGCTTTTCGCTTCCGGGCACCCGGTAGAATTTCTCGAAAAGGTGCTTCATGTGCTCTGGCGCAATGCCGGGGCCAGTGTCGCTGACGGTAAACACGACTTCCCCCTCGTTAGCATAACCGGCAATGCGAATGCGCCCACCAGGGCGGTTGTATTTCACTGCATTGCTCACCAGGTTGACCATCACCTGCTTGATTTTGTTGCGGTCGGCGTGGACTTTGGGGAAATCTTCAGGGAAGTCCACCTCAATTTGGATGTTGCGTTCTTTGGCTTTCATAGCAAAGAGTTGGACCACCTCTTCTGCAAGCTCCCGAAGGTCAAACTCTGTGCGCTCAAATTGAGCACGTCCGGATTCCAAACGGGCTAAGTCCAAATACGTGGTGGTCAACTCGTTGAGGTAGCGCGCTTCGGTTTCGATGGCGCTTATGGTTTGCTCGCGCTGTTCCAGCGAGAGTTGAGGCAAGCGAAGCAACTGCGCCGCGGCCAAGATAGCGCCCAAAGGGGTACGAATTTCATGCACCAATTCGGCAATCAGGTCTGATTGCAAAAACAAACGGGTGTTTTGAATGGCAACCGCGGCTTGAGCGCCCAAAACGGTGAGCAGTTCCTCGTCGGTATCGGTGAAGGGGCCTTCGCGTTTGTTGACGGCCTCCAGCACGCCAATAGGCTGGCCTTGAGCAATCAGGGGTACAGCCAACAGGCTTTGGGTTTGCACTTTGGTGAGTTTGTCCAGATGCCCATAATGATTAGGGTCGTCGTAAACCCGATCGCGGCGGATCGGCCGCCTTTGGCGCAACGCCAGGCCCGCGATGCTGTTATCCAACGGCACGCACACCCCCTTTTTCAGGCTGTCGGATAAATTCGTCGCGGCTTGAAAGCGCAACTCCTTGCGCTGAGGGTCGTAGAGCAAAATCGAGGCGGCTTCGGCATTGCTCAAATCGGCCGCGGCGTGGACGATGCGGTTCAGCAGAGCGTCCAGGTCCAGCGTAGCGGCCAAATCACGGGAAATATCCAGCAAGCGGCGGTAAGCCGTGAGCATATCGGTGGGGGGTGTCGTGGTCGTCATGAAGCATTCACCTGTTCGAGGAGGGCTGGAAGGAGCGAAGCGACATCGCCACGCAAAACGACGTCGGCCCGCTCATCCATGTAGGTTGGCGTTTGGTTGACAATGACGATGGCCGCGCCGTGCCGCGCGGCTTCAACGGGCAGGCGAGCAACGGGCATGACTTCCAACGAAGAACCAGCGATCAACATCACATCACAAGTACGTGCGGCTTCTTCTGCGGCTTCCCACGTTTGCCAGGGCAACTGCTCACCAAAGAGCACCACGTTGGGCTTAAGCACACCGCCGCACGCAGGGCAATGGGGCACTGCCCCTGTGGCAAGGTAGGCTTCTAAAAATGTTTCGCTGGGGTAGGTCTGGTAGCACATGGTGCAGGTGGCGGTCTCCAGAGAGCCGTGCACTTCCAGCACCCGCACCGATCCAGCCCGCTGATGCAGGCCGTCAATGTTTTGCGTAATCAAGGTAGAGAAATAGCCTGCCTGCTGAAGCGCAGCCAGGGCATAATGGGCAGGATTGGGTTCCGCCCGGAGCATATCCTGCAACAGCGGACGCATCCAGGCAAAAAAGCGGTCAGGGTGGTGGCGGAAAGCGGCCAGCGAGGCGACTTCCATGGGATTATGCTTTTGCCACAGGCCGCTGTTTTCGGAACGGAAATCGGGAATGCCCGAAGGCGTTGATACGCCTGCACCGGTCAGAATGACGCCTCGCCGTGCCTGACGCACGATTTGCGCGGCCTGGGCAAGCAAAGCAGCCTCGACGTCTACCCCACTCATGCCACACCCTTTGCTTTTTCAATTTGTTGCCGCACCAATTTGCCCAACTGGGCGGCCACCAGGCTCTGCGGCTGAAGCAGCACCATCGGCGAGCTGCGGTCGTGGGATTGGTAAGCCAGCTCGGGCGCGGGGGGAATGACCGTGGCCACGGGAATGTTCAAACGACTTTGGATTTCTGTCCACGGAATCTGCAAATCGGAACGGACACGGTTCAACAACACCGCGCTCAACAAACCGTGCCCCACCCCTTGCCGCAGGAGATAGTCAATGGCCAATTTCCCCATTTTGACCGTACCAGGCATACCGTCCACAACCAGCAAAATCTCATCACACAACGGCAGCAAAGTGGGCAAGTGAGCTTGCCCCACAGGGCCTAAATCCAAAACTGCATAATGGGCAGAGCGCCGCACGTGGCGGGTGATCCGTTCCATGCCAGCCACGTTTTCAACCCCTTTGGCTGCCGCGGGGTCAAAAGCCGAAAGCAAATACCGCACGCCGGGGATGTAAGTCACCATTTCGCGGTCTATGCCTGCCGAGGTCAAATCGGTGGCTGGCTTGGAAAGTAATTTTTCCAAACCGCCCGAGGTTGGGTATCCCAACTCCATGGCCATCGTGCCTTGGCCAGGCCGCAGTTCGGCCACAATCACATCGCTTTTGCTTTCCTGGTGCAGCATCAAGCCCAAATTCAACGCCAGGCTCGAAACTCCCAGGCCGCCTTTGACACCCAACACGCCAATCGTCCAGGCGCGTGGGCCGCCTTCATCGCTTCCCATCAAAGCGCCTGTTTCACGGCCTCGGCGCAAAAGTTTCTTCACCCGGGCCAGCAACTCGGCAGGGTGGGCGGGCTTGGTGAGATAATCGTCCGCGCCCGCGTCAAAACCGGCCAGTTTGTCTTCAACCTGGCTCTTCGCGGTAAACATCAAAATCGGAATGTCAGCCGTCTTGGGGTCTGAACGCAAACGCCGTGCGACCTCAAACCCATCCATCTCCGGCATCATGACATCCAGCAAAATCAAGTCAGGAGGCTCTTCTTGGACCAATGCCAATGCTTTCGGGCCGCTACTGGCAACCACAATTTGATACCCTTGACGCTGGAGCATTAAGCCAACCAGCTTCAAGGTATCAACGTCGTCATCCACGATCAGGATTCTTTCTTGGGCCATGATTCGCTCCTCTCAGTCCAATAAAGCCGAAACGCCTGGCGAACTGTCACGTCAGTTTCATTTTACCCTAAAACGCGGCAGAACGAGGCGTGCAGAACGCCGAAACCCAATTTTTCGGCTTACCATTGCAAAGAAACAAGCACGATCCGAAAAAACATGTGGTATGGCGGCTACCTTGAATGCGCGCGGAACGCCCCTTTTCTCCTCACCTTGCGGGGAAGAAGGGCGGGGAAACGCTTGCGCCAAGCGACGCCGCGACGTAAGAGGGAAAAATTTTTGTAGGAGTTACGCATTTGGTTTATCGTGGGTTGTTTAATCTCTCCCAACCCCCGCCCGAAAAGCGCCAGAAGCGCTTTTCGGGCACCCCCTTCCCCCCTTGGAAGGGGGAAAGCCGTTTCCTCAGCCTCGGGCTGAGCGTCAGCGAAGCCCAATGACCAAAAGAGACGGCTGGGGGAAGGGTGAGATCAGCCCCCGAGAACGCAACTGCGTAAGGTCCTATTTTGACTTGCGCCCCCCATCTCGAGCTCAGGAAAGCGCCCTGTCCTATCGAGTCGCCAGAAAATGGCAAGTGTTATCCATGTGCTCATACATTTGTTGCCCATCCGTCCTGTCCATATACCCCAAAGGAAGAAGAGCAAAAAATCGCACACTGTTGTTACTCTGAACGGAAGCAATTCACGTCACAACCTGTACCAATTTGCTTCGCGAGATCTTTAGCGCGGTATATTTCTTGTGTCAGGTAACCAGAGCAAATAAACCAAAAACCCAACAAAAACAACGCCCCTGCCGGTTGGCAGGGGCGTTGTTTGGTTTCAACGAGCAAAACCAGGTTTACACCGCGGGCATGGGCAAAGCCGCAGGCCCTTCGGTTTCGCTTTCCGCGGGGCGCAGGACGATTTCGCCTTCGTCGTCCACATCCACGATGATGGTCGCCCCTTCTTCAAACTGCCCCGAAAGCAGGGCTTCTGAGATGGGATCTTCCACCTTCTGCTGGATGATGCGCTTCAGGGGGCGAGCCCCCATTTCGGGGTCATACCCCAATTCGGCCAGGCGTTCCATGGCCGCGGGAGTAGCCTCCAGCGCGTGGCCGTGCTCGGCCAACCGCTCCCGCACCTTGTCCAATTCCAGGGAGACGATCTTCAAAATGTCTTCCTGGCTCAGCGCCCGGAACACGATGACCGCGTCCACCCGGTTGATGAATTCGGGGCGGAACACCCGCTTGAGGGAATCAAGCAGTTTCTTGCGCATTTCTTTGTACGAAAGCCGCTCTTCCAGGGCTTGATCCCTCTGCAGGTTGAAGCCCAACGCGGTCTGGCGTTTGATCATGTCCGCGCCCACGTTGGAAGTCATGATGATGAGGGTGTTGCGGAAGTCCACCTTATGGCCTTTGGCATCGGTGAGATGGCCTTCTTCCATAATTTGCAACAACATGTTGTGGACTTCGGGGTGGGCTTTCTCGATTTCGTCAAAGACGATGATGGAATACGGGCGGCGGCGGATGGCTTCAGTGAGTTGCCCGGCTTCCTCGTAGCCCACATACCCTGGGGGCGCGCCCACCAAGCGGCTGGTGGTGTGCCGTTCCATAAATTCGGACATATCCAACTGGATCAAAGCCTCTTCGCTCCCAAAGAGGAAGCGAGCCAAGGCCTTGGTCAGTTCGGTTTTGCCCACGCCAGTGGGGCCCAAGAAGAGGAACGAGCCAATGGGACGCCGCGGGTCTTTCAACCCCGCGCGAGCCCGCCGCACGGCTTTGGCAATGGTTTCAATGGCTTCGTCCTGCCCCACGATCTGTTGTTTAAGTTCTTCTTCCATGTGCAGCAGGCGCTCGGATTCCTCTTGCGCCAACTGCATCACAGGCACACCCGTCCACATGGAAACCACCTCGGCAATGTCGTCGGCCGTGACGGTAGGGCTGGTGGCCCGGTCCCAGCCGGTGCGCAACTGCTCCAGGTCGGCCTCCAGGTCGCGGATGCGTTCCTGCAGGGCGTGGGCTTCCTCGGCCTGGTTGTTTTCCAGGGCGAGGGCAAGGTTTTCGCGCAAGCGGCGCAGTTCGTCAATCATGGCGCGGCTCTGCTGCGCGGTAGGGCTTTTGTACATCCGCACACGCGAGGCCGCTTCGTCAATCAAGTCAATGGCCTTGTCAGGCAGGAAGCGATCTGTGACATAGCGCGCGGAGAGTTTGGCCGCGCTTTCCAGCGCGTCGTCGGAGATGCTCAAGTGATGATGCTCTTCGTAAACTGGCCGCACGCCTTTGAGGATTTCGATGGTTTCTTCCACCGAAGGCTCGTCCACCATCACAGGCTGGAAGCGGCGCTCCAGCGCGGCATCGCTTTCGATGTATTTGCGGTATTCGTCCAGGGTGGTCGCGCCAATCACCTGCAGTTCACCCCGCGAGAGCGCGGGCTTGAGGATGTTGGCCGCGTCCACCGCGGAGCCTGCCGCGCCAGCGCCCACCAGCATGTGGAACTCGTCAATGAAGAGGATGGCTTCCGAAGCCTTGAGTTCGTCAATCACCCGCTTGAGGCGCTCCTCAAACTGGCCGCGGTACATGGTGCCCGCGACCAGGGAGCCGACGTCCAACTGCAGGACGCGCTTGCCCAGCAAAGGTGCGGGGACGTCGCCTTCGATGATGCGCTGGGCCAGACCTTCCACAATGGCGGTCTTGCCCACACCGGGCTCGCCAATGAGGGCAGGGTTGTTTTTGGTGCGGCGGGCCAAAATCTGGATGACCCGCTCGATTTCGGTTTCCCGGCCAATCACCGGGTCGAGTTTGCCCTCTTCAGCCAGTGCGGTAAGGTCGGTGGCCAATTGCTCGATGAGCGGGGTTTTCTTCTGTTCTTTGCGACTTCGGCGGCTTTCGCTGCGCGGGCGGGTGGGGGTCATGGTGCTGGTTTCTTGAAGCACCCGTCGGGTTTGCCGCCGAATTTGCTCAGCGGTAATGCCCATGCGATGCAAAACCTGCATGGCCGTGCTTTCGGGGGCACGCAGCAGGCCGAGCAAAAGGTGCTCGGTGCCAATGTATTGATGCCCCATGCGACGGGCTTCGTCCACTGCAAATTCCAACACTTGCTGGACTTCGGGGGAAAGGTCAACCTGCCCCCCACTGTATTGCCCAAAGCCCACGGTGCGCTCCACCATCTCTTGCACGCGCCGCGGCTCCAGGCCTAAATCGCGCAACACCCGCCCGGCGATGCCGCCTTCTTCGCGGATCAGGCCGAGCAAAAGGTGCTCAGTGCCAATGTAGTTATGGCGCATCCGCTCAGCTTCTTGATGTGCCAAGCCTAAGACACGCCGTGCTCGTTGGGTAAATCGGTCCATTCCAGCCAAGGTACTGCCTCCTTCACACAAAACCGTGGTTCTCGTGTTTCGCTTTCCAGGATGTTGTTTTTAAGACGCTTTCAACAGCGCTTCGCTTCCCAATTCCATTCTACCAAAGTTTTGTGCTCTTCTTCCAGCCTCTACAGATTTTCCTATAAGTTTCTAATGAAGTCGGCCTGATGGTAAGGGAAAAAACAAGCGCATCCCGCCGAGGGATGCGCTTGGTGAGCACACGGTTGCGAGGGTTGCCTCTATTCGGAGGCCTCTTCTTCGGAGGGAGTTTCCTCAGAGGCTTCAGCAGGGGCTTCTTCGCTCGCTTCCTCGGTGGAGGGGGCTTCTTCTGCTTCTGCCGCAGGGGTTTCGGCTTCTTCAGCAGGAGCGGTTTCTTCCGCGGCTTCCTCTTCAGCCATGTTGAAGAGTTCGCTTTCGGCCTCTTCCAGCGCCAGGCGCAGGTCCAGGTCTGCGTAGGCCAGGGAATCCACCTTCTTCAAGCTCAGGCCAATGCGGCGGCGTTCAGGGTCAATACGCACGATGCGCAGGGTGACCTCATCGCCTTCGTGGACCACCTCACGCGGGTGTTCCACGTGTTGGTCGCTGAGTTCGGAAATGTGGATGAGCCCTTCCAGGCCGTTTTCCAGGCGGGCAAAAGCGCCGAACTTTTCCAGCCGGGTGATCACGCCGCGCACCAGCAAGCCTTCCCGCAGCCCCTTGACCTTTTGCTTCCAGGGGTCTTCTTGGAGTTGGCGGATGGAAAGGCCAATGCGCTTGCGTTCGCGGTCCACCTCAATGACCTTGACGGTCACTTCTTGACCTACTTTGAGGACGTCGCTGGCTTTGCCGACCCGCTCCCAGGAAATTTCGGAGAGATGCACCAACCCGTCGGCGCCGTCGATGTTGACAAAGGCGCCAAAACTGGTCAAGCTGGTTACCCGGCCGGTGCGAATATCACCCACTTGCAGGGATTCCAGCAATTGCTCTTTGAGCATTTCGCGAGATTCCCGGGCTGCGGCGCGCTCGGAAAGGATCAGCCGACGGCGTTCGCGGTCCACCTCAATGACCCGCACGGCAATGGGTTGCCCCACCAGGGGCTTCCAGGCGTCCAAGTCTTTGTCAGGGCGAGCGCCACCCACTGACAGGCGGCGTTCCCGGCTGACTTGCGAGGTGGGCACGAAGCCCCGCAGGCGTCCAAAGCGTACCACCAGCCCGCCTTTGTTGACGCCCGCGATAACCCCATGAAAGATCTCTTTGGATTCTTTCATGGCTTCGGCTTTGTCCCAGTCTTCGGCTTCCAGGGCTCGGGTGTAGGAAAGTCGAGCCGTGCCGTCTTTATCGACTGAGACAACATAGACGGGAATTTCATTCCCAACCTGGATGGCCTCCCGCTCCTCGTCGCTGAGGCGTTCCAAATCACGATGGGGAATAACACCCTCGGATTTGGCACCAATGCCGACCAATACTTCTCCATTGTCGGTAATGCTGGTAATAACGCCTTTGCGAATTTCCCCCGCGTGTGGGAACTCCAAAGCGAAGCCCTCTTCGGCCAGCAGGGCCTCCATCGTCATTTGGGGTTCTTCTTCGACTGCTTCAGGTGCGGTGTTGTCAGGTGCAACCTCCTGCCCTTCAGGGGCTTCCTTCCATTCCATAGACCAACTCCGTTGTTGAAAGATGGAGCAATTATAACAGGTGATGAGAAAAGTTGGCAACCTTTCTCATCCCAACATCTTTAAATCGTTGTTTTTCGCATATAAAGAAGGGCGCCGCACGCCTTGCGAGGAGGTGCGACGCCACAAAAAGCTGGTGAAATACCTCATAAGATGGGTTTCAAGACCTTATGGGCGAAGCAACACTTTGAACACCCCGCGCTGTGCCGCGTGTTCAAACGCGGCAAGCCCTTCTTCCAGGGGATATTCTGCATCAATCAAAGTGCGGGGATCCAGGCGTCCGGCTTCCATATGACGCAGCGCCGGGGCAAAGGGACCGCAGCGCGAGCCCACGACGTGTACCTCATCCACCACCCAGGGCGACAGGCGCACTTTGGCTTCGCCAGCATACGTGCTCTTGAGCACAATGGTGCCTCGGGGATGCACCGCCTCTTTGGCCAAGGCCAGACCGCCCGGGGTGCCTGTGGCTTCCACCACTACATCCATCGCCCAATGAGGCACTTCTTCGGATGTGAGGCAGGTCACGCCGTAGGGCTCCAGCAAGGCACGCTGGCGCTCGCGGCGCACCACAGCATAGACCTCGGCGCCGGTGAGGGTCAGGCTCCAGGCAATCAACTGCCCCAGGCGCCCAGCCCCTACCACCAACACTTTGTCAGTGGGGTGAACGTGGACTTGCTCTTGAATTTCCATTGCCGCGGCCAGTGGCTCGGTAAACACGGCTTTTTCATCGGGCACGTTGTCGGGCACGGGGAGCAAATTCGCGACGGGCAAGGTCGTGTATTCGGCAAACACGCCGTTGCGCCCCAAAATGCCCAACACTGTGCGGTTTTCGCAATGGGTGGGGCGCCCCGCCAGGCACTGGGCGCAGTGGCCGCAGGTCACGTTGATTTCGCCAACCACTCGCTTGCCTTCCCATTCGGGCGCGCTGGGTGCGCGCACCACCTCGCCCACAAACTCGTGCCCCAACACGCCGGTGAAAGGGTAATAGCCTCGCACCATTTCCAAATCTGTGGCACAAATGCCTGCCAGCCGCACCCGAATCAGGGCTTCGCCCTCGGGCGGTTCTGGCATGGGCAGATCTTCCCGATAGGTCAACTTACGATTTTCTAACCACAAGCCGCGCATGAACTACCTCCTCAATACAACGCAATGCTATGCTACATTCTTGCCAGCCCCAAGCCTGCCCCCATGGCCAGGAAGGCCAGCCCGAAGAACGCCATCAGAGGCGAACTCACGATTTGTGCGATGACCGCTAAGAAAATCAAACCCCCAGGAAGCATTAAAGGTACGCCAATGTATTTTTGCAAGTCATACAACACCAAACTAAACCCTGCTACGGCCAGGGCCTGAAGGGCTTGGCTCAAAAAGTCCGACGTGGGGAACATGGTAAGCACGCCGCTCAAGATCAGCAACGCCCCCACCGCGCCCCAACGCGCGGCCCGCTGATGCCGATAGAGGCAAATCACCGCATAACCCATCACCATCTGCGTGATGCCCCACAGCACCACCGTGCCCTTGGCAAGGCCTTCCCACTGCCATACTGCAATGCCCATCATGATGACGGCATACGCCACCATCATCAAAAAGGCCAACGAAAGCGATCCACGGCATACCGAAAGATGGGGCGTGCGCATGGTCCGCAAACGCTGGGGTGAGGTCTTTTTCTTCTTCTTTTTATTTTTGGCCATATACAGCACCTCATGCAAAAGGGTTCCTTTGATTGTACTCGAAAATTAAAACTCAAGGGGCGGGAAAACTCCCGCCCCCAGGGTAGCCATCTTTTGCCTGCTGGCCTCGCTACTTCTTGGCCATCTGGTAGAGTTCTTTCTCCAGTTGGTCGATTTCGTCGAAGCGGCCTTCGGCTTCCAGTTTGTCCAGGCGGCTCAGGTACATGTCTTCAGAGGACATCTTGAGCAAGTCGCTGGGCTGGACGCCCACGTTGCGGGCACCACGCTTCAGGGCCCAGAAGAACATGTAGAGCCAGAAAGCGAGGTAAAGGGCGTAGATAATGGCCTGCAGCGTCGGGCTATGGGGCGCGACCAACGCGGGGAAGAAGGTGGTCGGCGCGTAGTGCCCCGAAGCCATCAAGCCATCCCAGAAATCGCGGGCCAAGGTGTAAGGCAGGTAGCCCAGGTAGAAGAAGGGCCAAATCAACAGGCCGGTGATGTAGAGCAAACCGGTGCGGCCATAGTTGCGGAATTCGCAGCCAATCATGAAGATGGTGCCCAAGCCCAGCAACAGGCCGCCGAAGATGTCCATCGAGAGGGTGGTGTTCTCACGGATGGACGTGCCCACCTTGTGGAACTCTGCACCCAGAGGGCCAACGTAGTTGGCCGCAAAGGCTTCGGTTGCCCAGTGGTGGCCTTCCATGATGCCAAAGAAGGCAAAGGCGATGAACATCACCAAGCCGGTCAGGAAGATGTGGATGCTCAGGGCACCAAAGGGCTGGTAAGAAACAAAGACCGTGCGCAGGGAGTAGGTCATCCGCCAGCGGCGGGCCGACTGCGCTTCGCCCTTTTCCACTTCGCGGCCCAGTTCAGGGTTGATCAGGCCGCATTCCGTACCAAAGCCCGTCTTAGCCACCGAGGCGCCCAGGAGCACACCCACCAAGATCAGCATGAGGATGTTGCCCAGGTTCTGGCTGATGAGCATATTGCCATACATGTAGGTCTTTTCAATGCTCTCAGCCCAGCCCATCTTCACCGCGTAGTCATTGCCGGCAAACGCGTTGTACACCACCACCAGCAAGATGACGATCAGGATGGCATACAAGGCATAGCGGATGCCCTTGGAATCTTCCACGTCATCGCTGGCGGTCAGGCCATCGGCCCAGCCACGCTTTGCGGCCTCAAGGGTAAACCACAAGGTTTCCTGGCTCTTGAAATACTGAGACAGGTTGAGGTTCCGCAAAATGACGAAGCCGATGAGCGCGCCGGTTGTGGCAAAGAGCATCACCACCCAACTCTTGATGTTCATAGCGGCAAAACCGCCCAAGAGGTGGTGCAAGGTGCAGCCACCAGCCACACGGGTGCCCCAGGCGAAGAAGAACGCACCTAACGCCACAAAGCCCAAGCCCGCTTTGGGGTATTTCGCCCACGAGCGCACTTCGCCTTCCAGCCAGGCAAACACCAGCGCCGCCAACATGGCGCCGATGATGACCCACTGAAGCGCAGGCTGATAGTCGGGCTTGGTGGCAATCAGGCTTCCACCAAACAAGGTGGTTTCCACGCTGGCCAACATACGGGCCATACCACTGGTCACACCAATGAATTTATGTTTCGGATGCCCCAACGGCAGGAAAAGGAAATTGATAATTTCGGCCGACGCGGTCAAAACGCCCGCAGTCCACCACGGCCACTGGCGTTTCAGCCAGCCCACACCAGCATAGCCGTTTTTAAATTTCGCCATACGACAACCTCCTCTTCAAAATGGTGTTTAAAATAAATGTACGGCACAGATGGTTACACAACACCTTAAGAACCTGCTCTCATTCTGCTCTCATAATTATAGAAGCAAGGCCCAAAAACTTGTTCACCCCAATTACTTACAGGTGTTATAATCTATACTTATAACCCCTGCCCTCCTGCTCCGAGGACAAAACCATGTCTATCCTGGCGCCTTCCTGGCTCAAAGTCTTTCTCGCGGTTGCCGAACACGGGAGTTTCAACAAGGCAGCCGAAGTGCTGTTGCTTTCTCAGCCTGCCGTGAGCCAAAAAATCCGTCAACTGGAAGTAGCCCTGGGCATCCGCCTCTTCGACCGCACCCCTAACGGCGCGCATCTCACCCCCGAAGGCGAGATCCTCCGCCGCTACGCCCACGCCATGCGCTGGCTGATGCTGGCCGCGGAAGCCAACATTGTTGGCCCCACCCAAACCATCAAACGGCGCCTCAACCTGGGCGGTACGCCTACCCTTTCCAGTTACTGCCTTCCGGCCTGGCTCAAGACCTTCCACCAGCAACACCCCAACATCCTGGTGCACCTCCGCACCGACACCACCTCCCATCTGGTGGACAACATCGCCCGCCACGCGCTCCACCTGGCCATCATCGAAGGCGAACTTCCCGACGAAACCACCGTGGCCTATACCGTGCTCGAAGAAATCCCCTTCCTGTTGGTCACCCCACCCGAAGCCCCGTGGACAAACCACGAAAGCCTCCCCCTCAGTGCGCTCCACGGCCAGCGCTTTGTTGCCCGCCCACCCGAAGCCCAAACACGCCGCTGGATGGACCGCATCTTTGCCCAGCATCACATCCAACCCCACATCGTAGCCGAATTAGATAGCCCTGAAGCCATCAAGGAAGCCGTCTCCCACGGTTTGGGCGTCACCCTGTTGCCCAAATGCATGTTGGAAGACGACCTTGATTCCCCGCGGCTGCACATTCTGACCATTACCGACGTGCCCCTCAAACGCTATCTCAAAGCCATCTGGCCTAAAGACATTCCCCTGCACCCCTCTGCTGTGGCTTTCTTGAATTCCCTCAAAAGCACCTTCCCCCATTTGGAAGATGTCCTTCAAAAAGCCCGTCATCCCGATCTGGAAACCCTCTACACCCTCTTGGAAGACAACACCTCACCATGACCAGCCTCACCATCCACCCCGCTGCCGCACCACTTCAGGGCGCAGTCCGTCTTTCGGGTGACAAATCCCTTTCCCATCGGGCTGCGCTGTTTGCCGTACTCACCCAAGGGGAAAGCCGCATCGCCAACTTCCTGGATGCAGGGGTTACCCGCCCTCTGCTAAGCGCCCTTCACGAGCTGGGCGTGCCCTGGCACCTGGAAGGCGACGTGCTGCATGTCACCGGCCGCGGGCTGCATGGACTGCCCCAGCCGCCCCACCCACCCACGCTCTACTGCGGGCACTCGGCCACCACCATGCGCCTTCTGGCCGGCTTCCTGGCTGCGGCAGGTATGCCAGCGGTGCTCGACGGCTCCCCTGGGCTGCGCCGTCGCCCCATGCGCCGCATTACCGACCCGCTCCGCCGCATGGGCGTCCCCATCAGCGACACCGACGGCCACGCGCCCCTTACCTTGCACCCCCGGCCTGCTGACCACCCCCTGCACGGCCTTACCCATCACCTGGCCGTAGCCTCGGCTCAGGTCAAAACCGCGCTGCTCCTGGCCGCCCTCGCGGCCGATAGTCCCACCACCATTGTGGAACCCGGCCCCTCCCGCGACCACACGGAACGCCTCTTCCGCGCGATGGGGCTTCGACTGGAACAGCCAGCCCCGCGCACTGTGCGCCTTGTGCCGCCCATTCCAGCCGAACTGCCGCCCCTGCGCCTCACCCTTCCCGGCGATATTTCCTCCGCGGCTTTCCTGCTTGCCGCGGCCCTGGTCGTGCCCGGTTCTCAAATCACCCTGCAAAGGGTTTTGCTCAACCCTACCCGCACCGGCTTCCTCGACGCGCTTCAACGCATGGGCGCGCAAGTGACCATCACGCCGCGCGGCGAAACATACGGCGAGCCCTTTGGCGACATCACTGTGGCTTACACCCCTGACTTGCACGGCATCACCGTGCGCGGGGATTTGGTGGTGCGCATGGTGGACGAATTTCCGGCCTTCGCGATCGTCGCCGCGGCCGCGCAAGGCGAAACCGTGGTGCAAGACGCCGAAGAACTTCGCCATAAAGAAAGCGACCGCATCGCGGCCATTGTTTCCCGCCTGCAAGCCCTGGGCGTGGAAGCCCAAGCCTTGCCCGATGGTTTCCGCATCGTGGGCGGTCGGCCCTGGCACGGTGCGCAACTGGCCTCTGGTGGCGATCATCGCATTGCCATGGCCTTTGCCGTGGCTGGCCTGGCCGCGCAAACGCCCATCACCATCACCGACGCGGACATCATCACCCAATCCTTCCCCACCTTCGCCAGCGTTTTGCAAACCCTGGGCGCGACCGTTACCTAACCCCTCACCCTGGCACGCATTTCTTCTTATGATCTACCGCCTCGGCCTGCTCGGTTACCCCCTCGGCCACAGCCGTTCGCCCGAACTGCACCGCGGCTTTCTGGACGCCTGCGGTCTCCAGGGCAAATATCGGCTATACGAAACCCCACCCGACCAGCCCCAGCGCCTGCAAGCCCTGCTGGAAGCCCTCCGCCGCGGGGAAATCCACGGCCTGAACGTCACCATTCCCCACAA
>JAADCW010000143.1 GCA_013154225.1 Chloroflexota bacterium | reverse complement strand
CAGAATTCCTCCCCATCTCCAGTTCCGGCCATTTGGTGCTGGTGCCGCACCTGCTGGGCTGGCAAATCCCCGCGGATCAAGCCTTCATTTTTGACGTGCTGGTGCAAATGGGCACCCTGGTTGCGGTCATTGCCTATTTTTGGGACGACCTCTGGCACATTGTCCGCGGGTTCCTGACCGCGCTCAAACACCGCCGCCCTCTGGAAAACGCGGAAGCCCGGCTGGGCTGGTATCTCATCGTGGCCACCATCCCCGCTGTGATTGCCGGCTTGCTGTTCAAAGATACGATAGAAGCCGCGTTTGCTTCGCCCAAGGCGGTGGGGTACTTCCTCTGGGGCACCGCGGCCCTGCTGGTGCTGGGTGAGGCCCTGGGCAAGCGCACCCGCAACCTGGCCCAACTGCACTGGGCCGACGCCATCATCGTGGGGCTGTTTCAGGTGCTGGCCCTCTTCCCCGGCGTATCACGCAGTGGCAGCACCATCACCGGCGGAATGCTGCGCAACCTCGACCGTCCTACCGCGGCGCGCTTTTCCTTCCTGATGTCGGTGCCTGTAATGGCAGGCGCGGGCGTCATTGCGCTCAAAGATATGCTTTCCATGCCCGCGGTTGGCCAGGTGGCCTTGCCCGTTGCGGTGGGTTTTCTGGCCGCGCTGGTTTCCGGCTACGCGGCCATCCGCTGGCTGTTGCGCTACCTCAGCCATCACAGCCTGTATGTGTTTGCAGCGTACTGTTTGGTGATTGGCGCGCTGATTGTGTGGGTGGTATAACATGCGAGATTTACAAGGCAAAGTTGCCATTGTAACGGGCGCCTCAGGCGGCATTGGCGAAGCCACAGCCCTTGCCCTGGCCCAGGCCGGCATGGATGTGGCCCTGGCCGCACGGCGGGCAGACGCGCTCGAAGCCGTGGCCCAACGCATCCGCGCGCTGGGGCGGCAGGCCCTGGTGGTGCCCACAGATGTCACCCAACGCGACCAGGTCGAAGCCCTGGTTGCCCAAACCCGCGAACATTTTGGCCGGCTGGATGTGGTGGTGGCCAATGCGGGCGTTTATTTCCGCAGCCCCATCCACGAGCTTACGCCCGAGATGCTGGAACGCTCCCTGGCCGTCAACTTTTACGGCGGCGTTTATCTTGTGCTGGCCGCCCTGCCACATTTGCGCGCGCAAAACAGCGGCCACATCGTGCTGGTCACCTCAATGGACGGCAAAAAGGGGCTTCCCCCCGACGCGCCTTATGTTGCCGCGAAATTCGCCCTCAGCGGCTTTGGCGACGTGCTTCGCCAGGAACTCCACGGCACAGGCGTGGGCGCCACGGTGGTCTTCCCAGGCAGAGTAGATACACCCATGATCGCCGACCTGCAAGTGCCGTGGATTTCGGCCAAAATCTCAGCCGACAAGGTGGGCAAAGCCATCGTCAAAGCCATTCGCCGCAACCAGGCCGAGGTCATCATTCCATTTCAAGCCCGCCTGCTCTATTGGGCGCAGTGCTGCGCCCCGCGTCTGGCCGATTGGGCCGTGCGCGTGTTTCGCCTGGCGGGCTGGGAAACCAAAACCCCACCTCGCCGCTAAGATTTGCCATTTTGGAGGTCACCATGCTCTCCATACCTGCCCCTGTCATCCATCCCTGGCTGGAAACCCAACGGGTGGCCTTCTTGCCCAGAGAGGATGCCACGCCCTTGGAGCGCCGCGTCCTCCAAGGGCTCCGCGACGCCTTCCACACCCTGGGGCACACCCTTTACGACGCAACACCCCAAAGCGACACCAGCTTGATTTTCACCACCGCACCCTTTGGCACACCCATCAACTGGCGTGAGGCGCTGATGTTTACCGCACGGCGCCGTTTTCGCCTCCAAACCACCCCCACCGTGGTCACCGTGGTGGGCGTCACTCCCCAACGCTTTCAGGAAGCCCTCCAACGGCTGGAAACCGCGCTGGAGAAAACGCCCCCCGACCCCAAAGATTTTGCTTACCCCGGCATGGCACCCCAGGCCTACCGCACCCTGATTGAGCAAGGCCGCCGCGGGGGGCCGCTCCTCGCGCTGGAACGCGTTGTCCAGGCCCAGGCCAAAAGCATCCGCGCGATTTTGGTGGTCGGCGAAGGCGATCAGCCCCAAGAGGCCTATCTGTTTGACCTGGTGGGCGCGTATCCGCGCATCCGCTTTCAGGACCCCGCGACTTTCTACACCGACATTGCCCTGCGGGTGGTCACCGCGATCAGCACCGAAGAAATCACCGAACATCAAGTGGTGCCGCCGCCCATTCCGGCAGACACCTGGGCGCGGCTGAAAGCCCCCAAAGCCATGCTCCAGGCCGGCATTGCCCTGGGCGAGCGCAACTTCTTCACCCAAATGGTGCGCATCAACGACCTGGTGGCCGTGCCCGCCATCGAAGCCAGCATTTCTGAGCAATACAGCGAAGGCTGTTTTGCCACCTGGGAACCCGAACTGCCAGGGCTCATCACCACCATTACCGGCAGCGCGCGGCCCGTGGCTAAAGATGCCCTCACCGAAGACGACCTGGCCGTGATTGTTGGCGTGCGCCCCGACCGCCGCGGCGCGTTGGTGCGCCACGTGGAAGGAAAGCGCAACGACCCGCCTTCCTCTGAGGCCGTAGAACTGTTTGCCATGGACGAACCCCTCCCCAAAATCTCGTGGGAAGGGCACACCGTGCCGGTCATCCGCTCAAAACTGCACGGCCATCGCGGGGTCGCGTCCTACGATCCCCGCTGGGTGGAATTTGCGCCCATGAGCGCGGCCTATCACCACTACCCGGTTTCCTGCGCCACCCGGGCCCAGGCCGAGGGCATTGTCGAAGCCTTTAGCCGCTCAGAAGCCCTCCGCAACCCCGACGACCCGCGCTATCTGGTTTTCACCATCATTCCCGGCCACGGCCTGGTGGTGGTGGAAAAATGGCGTCCGGGCAAAGCCCCCTTCCAGGCCATTTGGGAAGCCATGGACAACGGCATTTTGGAAATCTCCCCCCGAGTGCCGCAAGGCCCCCACAGCTACCATCGTCAAGCCGATGGCCGCATGGTCATCCACACAGCCGAGGCGCATCCATGAACACACCCGGATCCGAAAACAGCGAACACGTGGTACACCTGGCCACGTGGGCCTATGGCGGCGAAGTGATGGGGCGGCTGGAAGATGGCCGCGCGGTGTTTGTGCCGTTTACCCTGCCCGGGGAACAGGCCCGCATCCGCCTGACCGAAGAAAAGCCCCGCTATGCCCGCGGGGAAGTCGTCACCCTGTTGGAAACCGCGGCCGACCGCGTGCCCCCGCGCTGCCCCCTTTACGGCCAATGCGGCGGATGTCATTATCAGCACGTGGCCTACCCCGCCCAACTGGCGGCCAAAGCCGCAATTGTGCGCGACCAGTTGAGCCGCATTGGCGGCTTTCCTGACCCTTCTGTCGCGGCCACAGTGCCCTCGCCCCAACCGTGGGGCTACCGCAACCACATCCAACTGCACCTCAGCCCCGAAGGGCAGCTGGGCTTTCGGGCCCGCCGCAGTGAACGCGTGGTGCCCGCGCAAGACTGTCTCTTGGCCGCGCAACCTTTGCGCGATTTGATGCCCGTGCTGGAATTTGATCCCGAAAGCGGCATTGAACGGGTGCATCTGCGCGTGGGCGCGGGCGACGAACTGCTGATCTGGCTCCGAGGCCAAGCCCCCACGCCGCCCGCCTTTTCGGTGGATTTTCCCCTCTCCGCGGTTTATTCCAACCCGCAGGGCGAAGAATTTGTACTCGCGGGACGGGGCTTCCTGGTGATGGAAGCCCTGGGCAAAACCTTCCGCGTTTCCGCGCCCTCGTTCTTCCAGGTCAACACCCCCGTGGCCGAGGCCATCATCACCCATCTCTTGGAAAACCTGCCACTGGATGCTTCCACCACCCTTTTGGAACTTTACAGCGGCGTGGGGCTTTTCAGCGCCTTCCTGGCCCCCAGGGTGGGGCAGTTGATCGCGGTGGAATCCTCGCCCACCGCATGCTACGACTTTGGCATCAACCTGGCCGAGCACGACCACGTGGCCCTGTATGAAGCGCCGGTGGAAATGACCTTGCCCCACCTCCAGCGGGAAGGTCTCCACCCCGACATCGTGGTGTTGGACCCGCCCCGCAGCGGGCTCCCTCGCGAAGCCCTGGACAGCCTGGTCGCCCTTGCGCCGCAGACCATTGCTTACGTCTCCTGCGATCCGGCCACGCTGGCCCGCGATGGCAAACGTTTAGCCCGCCACGGCTACCGTTTGCGCCGCATTACCCCCTTTGATATGTTCCCTCAAACCTATCACATCGAAACAGTGAGCATCTGGGAGCGCGTTACGGCACCTTAAGGCAAAAACGTGACAAATTGCTAAAAAACTCATGTCGGTTGTCGCTACCCAAAGGCCCTCACCCTCCGTACAATAGAATAGCCGTTTTCTATCACACCGCTGTGCTGCGGTATCGGGCATAGAAAGGTACAAGAGGGATGGCCTGGGCAAGTATGCTCCACGGAATTTTGCTGGGATTGCCGTTGATGGTGCTCACCGCGCTGTGCGTTTCTTACACCTGGCGGATGGGGAAACTCCACCCCTGGTGGCACGAACGCACGTCCGCGTGGAAGCGCTATCGCCGCGGGGTGCTGTTGGCCCTGGCCTGGCTCACGCCGCTGACCGGCCTGGCTGTGATGTATGTCCATCCCGAATTTTGGCAAACCCGCCAAGGGACCTGGGATAGCCCAGCCCTGCCGTGGATGGCCTCATGGGGCTTGATGGTGCCCATTGCCATCACGGCCTGCACGTATCTCATGCACCAGGTCGAAAAGCAAACCCTGACCCCCATCTGGCTTCAGCGGGCGCTTTGGGGGCTGATGAGCTTTGCCTTGGGCAATGTGTTGCTGGCCGCCTTGCTGGGAAGCCTGACCGCCCGAGGCGTATTTTAGCACCACCGAGGGAACATCATGGCAATGCCGCCCCATCATCAGGAGTTCCTCGAAGGCCCCACGGCCGCGGCCCTTTTGGCCGCGGGCATCGGCATCTTTCTTTTGGGGGCAGTGACGCCGATAGGGTCGTGGCTGATTTACGCTTACCACGCGCCGGTACGGTGGGTGCGCCCCGTGCTTAGCCTGGCCGCGTTTGGCATCTGGGGGCTGGCCTGGTTCACCCTCCAACGCCGCTGGAAGACAAGCCCCCAGCCAGCCCAGCGCATTGTGCTCTACGCGGGCGCGCTGGCTTTTTTGGGCCTGCTTTTGGGCTCTCCTTTGCTTTTCTGGCTTTACCCGCTTCTCTCGCCGCCCTAAACCGCACCGCGTGGTAGCAATTTCTTGTGTGAAAATCGCGCTTTGCTCTTTGTGCCCTCCAGCAAGGCGCGATTTTTCTTGTTTGTGCCAATTTGCACAACAACGCATTTCGTGGTAAATTAGAAGAAAGTTTCAAGCGCAGCCTCGGCGACTTGGCTGGCATTCTCAAGGCAAGCGAGGGCACAATGGACAAGAGCAAAATCCCCCATGTGGTGGTCAGTCGGCTTCCCATCTACCTGCGGGCGCTGGAACACGCCCAACAGGAAGGACTGACGTGCATTTCCTCTCAGGAACTCAGCGAACGGTTGGGGGTTTCAGCGGCCCAAATTCGCAAAGACCTTTCCATGTTTGGCGAATATGGCAAACAAGGGCGTGGGTATCCTGTGGCCGCGCTGGCCGATGCCCTGCGGCGGCACCTCCAGGTGGACAAAGTTTGGGATGTGGTGCTGGTCGGTGTGGGCGACCTGGGGCACGCGTTGGCACGCTATAAAGGCTTTACACACCGCGGCTTTCGCATTGCAATGGCCTTTGATCGCGATCCGGAAAAAATCGGCACCCAGGCCGGCGATTTGATCGTGGAAGACATTCGGACCCTGGCCCGCCGTGTGCAAGAGGCCGGCATCAAAATTGGCATGATTGCAACCCCTGCCGCGGCCGCGCAGGAAGTGGCCAACATGCTGGTTTTCGCCGGCGTCAAGGCCATCCTCAACTACGCGCCCATCCATCTCACTGTGCCCGACGACGTCCGGGTGGAATATCTGGATCCGGTCATTCCCCTCCAGCGGATGACTTACTACCTGTAACCCCGGCTGTGCCAGCCTTCTTTGCGGCCTTTGTGCCGAGAGCAATGCCGCAGGGCAAACGCGCCCTT
>JAADCW010000165.1 GCA_013154225.1 Chloroflexota bacterium | reverse complement strand
GCCGGTAGCGCTGGAGCAAGGGAGCAAATTCGCCATCCGTGAGGGTGGCCTGACGGTCGGTGCCGGTGTGGTCACCGAAATTCTGGACTGACGATAAAGGTGAATTATGGCAAAGAAGAAAGGTGTGCGGATTGTAATCACGCTGGCTTGCACAGAGTGCAAGGAGCGTAACTATACGACTGAAAAGAACCGGCGCAATGACCCGGCGCGGTTGGAACTGCGCAAGTATTGCCCGCGCTGCCGTCGGCACACCTTGCACCGGGAAACCCGCTGAGCCGTGGTATAATCATGGGAGGGATGGCTCCCATCCCTCCCATGTCGTCGTAGGCCAGTAGCTCAATTTGGAAGAGCACCGGTCTCCAAAACCGGCGGTTGGGGGTTCGAGTCCCTCCTGGCCTGCCTTGGATGACGCCGCTGTTATGGCGGCGTTTTATCCGTAAGTAAGGCGTGCCTGAGCACAGCCATTTTGTAAGGAGTTGCGCGTGGCCAAGAAGAAAAAGATGACCCGCAAGGAGCGTAAAGCCGCCGCGGCAGCCAAACGGCAGGCTGTGGCTACAACCTCGCAGGAAGCGCCTGCCAAGGCGAAAAAGCAGGTCCCTGCGCGGACTTCCAGTGCCCGACCTGCAAAGCGCCAGCCGCGCAAGCAGCGCAATTTCTTCCAGCGGCTTTTCTACGAAACCCGCGGCGAACTGCAAAAGGTGAGTTGGCCGACCCGCGAAGAGGCCTGGCGCCTGACCGTGGTGGTCACTGTGGTGACCGTGTTCATGGCCGCTTTTTTGGGCTTTTTCGACTGGCTCTTTACTCGCTTGTTTGCCCTGATTTTGGGTTAGCCTGACACATCCCCGGTGAGGTCGTGATGGAAATGGACGCGGAACACGTGGCGCCCCAGGCTGAGGATGCACCCCAGCCGCAGGAAGAGATGCAGCCTGCTCCTCCCGTGGAGGACAGCGAGGCCCCGTCTGCTGAGGCTTCCTTTGAGGCCGAGGCCGACGATGGCCGCGCCTGGTACGTGGTGCACTGCTATTCGGGTTACGAAAACAAAGTGCGCCATAACCTGGAGCAGCGCATCGAATCCATGGGCATGAAGGATAAAATTTTCGACGTGGTCGTCCCGACCGAAGAGGAAATCGAGGTCAAGGACGGAAAGCGCCGCGTCGTGGAACGCCGCATTTTCCCTGGCTACATTCTGGTCAACATGATCCTCACCGAAGATTCGTGGTATGTGGTGCGCAACACGCCGGGCGTAACAGGCTTTGTGGGAATGGGCGATGAGCCCACGCCCCTGCGCCCTGAAGAGGTTGCCCAAATCCTCAAACGGATGGAATCGGAAACCCCGCGTGTCAAGGTGACCTTCCGCCCCGGCGAGCGGGTGCGCATCGTGGAAGGCCCGTTCCACGACTTCCGTGGCACGGTGGAAGAAATTGACATGGAACGCGGGAAAGTGCGGGTGTTGATCAACTTCTTTGGCCGCGAAACACCCGTGGAACTGGATTTCCTGCAAGTGGAAAAAGCCTAACCGCTCGGTTAGGTGTGGGAGGGCTTCCCTAACCAAGCCCGCTAAAACCACGATAAGGAGCAAATTATGGCAAAGAAACTCAAGGCAGTGGTCAAATTGCAAATCGAGGCCGGGAAGGCAAATCCCGCGCCGCCCATCGGCCCTGCGCTGGCGCCCCACGGCGTCAACCTGATGGCCTTCTGCAAAGAATACAATGCCCGCACTCGGGATAAGATGGGCGAAATCATCCCGGCTGAGATTTTCATCTACAGCGATGGCTCGTTTACCTTCAAACTGAAGAGCCCGCCCGCGTCGGTGTTGCTCAAGAAAGCCGCAGGCGTTGAAAAAGGCTCTTCGGTGCCCAACCGCGAAAAGGTGGGCAAGGTCACCCGTGACCAGGTTCGAGAGATCGCCGAAATCAAAATGAAAGACCTCAACGCCCATGATATTGAGGCGGCCATGCGCATGATCGAAGGCACCGCCCGCAACATGGGCATCGAGGTGGTTGACTAACCCCGTGGGAGGGCTGAAAAGCCCGTTCGCACCACCAGGAGGAACCCATGCCGAAACGTGGAAAGAAATACCTGGAAGCCGCAAAGAAAATTGACCGACAGCGGCTGTATTCCCCTGAAGAAGCCATCAAATTGGCTAAGGAAACTTCATACGCCAACTTTGACGCTACTGTGGAACTGCACATGCGTCTGGGGGTGGACCCCCGCCATGCAGATCAGCAGGTGCGTGGCACCGTCGTTCTGCCCCACGGTTTGGGCAAGGACGTCAAGGTGTTGGTCTTTGCCCAAGGCGAAGGCGCGAAACTGGCCAAGGAAGCCGGTGCAGATTACGTTGCGGAAGACGACGAACTCATCCAGAAAATTCAGCAGGGTTGGACGGATTTTGACGTTGCGATTGCTACGCCCGACATGATGGGCAAAATCGGCCGCCTGGGCCGCATCTTGGGCCCGCGCGGGTTGATGCCCAACCCCAAGGCCGGCACCCTGGTGCCCGCGGAAGACATTCCGCGAGCCGTCAAAGAAGCCAAGGCTGGCCGGGTGGAATTTCGTGTGGACAAGGGCGCCAACTTGCATGTGCCCATTGGGAAAGTGTCCTTCGACGAAAAGAAACTCTACGAAAACATGGCTGTGGTGGTGGACGCGGTCAAAAAGGCCCGCCCCGCTGCTGCCAAAGGGACGTACATCAAGCGCATTGCCCTGGCCCCCACCATGGGCCCTGGCATCAAGGTTGATCCTGCGCAAGCCCAGGCCATGGAAGTGCCCGAATAGGCCAGGGCGACCCTCACAAGTGCATAACGGTTGGCTTCGCCGAAGAAAGCAGGTGCCCGCGGGCTTAATTTCCTGCCGAGGTGAAGGCTCTGGATAACCACGATGGTTGTTCGCGGTCTTTGCTCTTCGGCGGAGCAAAGACCGTTTGTTTTCCCCTCTGGGGACATCCTAACGAAAGGAGGTGACCGCGTTTGGCACTAACCAAGGAACGCAAACAAGCATTGGTAGCGCAGTACGAAGCGTTGCTCAGTGATAGCCAAGCGGTGGTGATCACCACCTACACGGGCTTGACCGTGGCGCAAATCGAAACGCTCCGCAACGCCGTACGCGAAGCAGGTGGCCGCTTCATGGTGGCGAAGAACACCTTGCTCAAACGCGCGTTCGAGGCTGCAGGCTATCCTATCCCTGAAGAGGCCCTGACGGGTAGCACTGCGATAGCCTTTGCCCTCGAAGATCCGCCCGCGGTGGCCAAGGCCATTGTGGACTTTGCCAAAGGCAACGATGCCGTGGCGGTGAAGGCTGGCTTCCTGGGCCAGCAGATGATCACCGCAGACGAGGTGAAAGCCCTGGCTTCGCTGCCGCCGTTGCCCGTGATGCGGGCGCAACTGCTGGGCACCATCATGGCGCCTGCCAGCCAACTGGCCCGCTTGCTGGCCGAACCTGGCCGTCAGGTGGCCGCGGTGCTCAAAGCCTACAGCGAAAAGGAAGCCCCCACGGCAGCCTGATCGCAATTTCTTACCCTTGCAAATAAACCTGATAAACCAACCTAATTTGAAAAACTATTGAAGGAGGCAACAAATCATGGCTGATTTGGAAAAACTGGTGGAAGAACTTAGCGCGTTGACCGTGATGGAAGCAGCCGAACTGGTCAAACTGCTTGAGGAAAAATGGGGCGTTTCCGCTGCCGCTCCCGTCGCGGTGGCCGCGATGCCCGGCGCTGGTGGCGCTGCTGAGGAAGAAAAAGAGGAAAAGACCGAATTCGACGTCATCCTCAAGGAAACCGGCCCCAAGAAGATCGAGGTCATCAAGGCCATCCGCCAACTCACCTCGCTGGGTCTGAAAGAGGCCAAGACCGTGGCCGAGACCCCCGGCTCCAAGATCCTCGAAGCCGTCAGCAAAGAGGCTGCGGAAGAGGCCAAGAAGAAACTGGAAGCCGCGGGCGCGGTGGTGGAAATCGCCTAACGCGTCTTGCGCAAATGCACCTGACGCCCTGGGAATGCCCCAGGGCGTTTTTCTTTTTGCAGAAGGGGGCAAGCGGGAAGAGGGCACGCTTTCCGGGAAGAGGGCGCGCTTTCACTCCAGCCCCTTTCCCAGAGGGAGAGGGCTTTTTCTGTGGCGCGGATGAAAACAAGCCCCACGGGTTGCGCTGCTCAGCGCGAAACGTCGCTGGAACGCTGATCCGAACCTGAGGCTGAAAAGGCTTGCTTTTTTGACGGCGTTAGACTATAATCTAATGCGCGAGATAATGTTCTAATGCGGAGGGCGTATGACCACCCTGGAGTGGCAGTACGGCACAGCCTACGACTTGTTTGCCAGCCTTTATGTGCTGCATCATCCCAAAGATTTTGGCCTGCGGAAAGCCTGGGCCGCGGGCGTGCGCGCGCGGGTGCCTGAGAAACACCGCAAAATCTTGGAAGACCTGGCCACTGCCCTTCCTGTCCCGTTCCCCTGGGTGGCTACCCTGCCTGCCCCTCAGCAGGCTTCTACGGCCATTCAGGCCCTGGAGGCCATCCCGCCGCACCGCCGCTTGCCTGAAGTGTTCCTGGCCCCTGATACGCCCGCCGAAGCTCGCGAGATCTTTTTGCGCATCGCCCGGCGTCAGACCTGGGATGAGGAAGACCTGCACCGCATCCAACAAGCCTTTGCTTCGCATCCTCGTCCCCTCAAAAAAGCTGCACTGCGCCGCCGGTTGGAGATTTGGGCGCAGGCCGATGCCTTTTCTGAGGCGTTGGTACCGGCTCTGAATGCGTATTACACGGTGTTTTTTGCCGAAGAAGAAGCGCGGCTGGAGCCTTGGCTGGCTCAGGCGGTTCAGCAGGCACAAGCGCAGGCCGCCCAACAGCCGTTGGAAACCCTACTGGTAGGGTTGACCCAGGGCGTGCGTCTGCCCGATGCAGAAAAGGTGGCTCGGCTGATTTTGGCGCCTTCGTTTTGGTTCTCGCCTTTGGTGGTCTTTCGCCGTTTGGGCCCTGATGAGGGCTTGCTGGTCTTTGGTGCTCGGCCAGAAGGGGCTTCGCTGGTGCCTGGGGAAGAAGTGCCCGACGCGCTTTTGTTGGGCCTGCGGGCTTTGGCCGATCCCACGCGGTTGCGTATTTTGCGTTATTTGGCTGAAGGCGCGCATACGCCAACGCAGTTGGCCAAGCGGCTTCGACTGCGGGCGCCTACGGTGGTGCATCATCTGCACGCGTTGCGCCTGGCCGGGCTGGTCTATTTGACCCTGGAAGAAGGCGAAAAACGCTACGCGGCGCGCACCAGCCAGGTCGAAGCCCTGTATTCCCAGTTGCAAGCTTTTTTGCGCATTTCGCAGGATTGATGGTAGGTTGTTCGGTGTTGTTGGCCGACGGACGCGTAAGCCGCCCGTCGGCATTGTCATGTCGGTTGTGATTTTTGGAGGATGGACGCATGATTTTTGCTACCCGTTGTCGCACCCTTTCGCGTGGCCTGCACGCGTATGCAGAACGCCTCAAGGCGTTTAGTCCCAACGCGCGCTTGTATCTCACCAGCGTGGTGCTCACCGGTGCTTCGATGGGGGTGTTTCGGCTGTTGTTCAACTTTTATGTGGTGAGTTTAGGCTACGACAATGCGCTGGTAGGCCAGTTGATTACCACCAGCAGCCTGGCTGCGTTGTTTGCCGCGCTACCTATGGGCTATTTGGCCGATGTGTTGGGGCGCAAGCGTTCTTTGCTCATTGGCACAGCCACTGTGAGTTTGGCGGTGTTTGGGATGGTGGCGTTTCCCTTGAAAACCATGCTTTACGCGATGAGCGCGCTGTCGGGCATTGGGCAAAGCCTGTTAGGCGTCAGCATGGCCCCTTTCCTGATGGAAAACAGCGGTGAGCAGGAGCGAACGTATTTGTTCAGTTTCAGTTCGGGCTTGCAGATGGCCTCGGCTTTTGTGGGCAACTGGCTGGGTGGCTACCTGCCTTCTTGGATTGCCGCCTGGCAGGGGTTTACACCCACTTCGCCCGGTGCGTACCGAGGGGCTTTGCTGGTCACTACCGCGCTTTCCCTTTTGGCCTTGTTCCCCTTGGCCTTCTTGCGTGAGCGGCCGTTACCCCGTGAAGAGCGCTCCTTGTTCGCGCCTTTCTCCTACGCTGCTGAGCATCCTGTGTTGTTGACCAAACTCATTTTGCCCATGCTGATCACATCCATTGGCGCGGGGCTGATTATGC
>JAADCW010000211.1 GCA_013154225.1 Chloroflexota bacterium | reverse complement strand
TGCTGCTGCCAAAATACGCCCCCAGCAAACGCGAAGCCGCCAGTTCCACGGCCAGCGACACCAAGCCGGTAATGAAAGTCAAAAAATAGACGTAGGCCATGAGGCCATTATAACCTATCTATCCGAAAGCCCCGCGCAACCCTACGCAAACGGGCGCATCGTCCGAAAAGAGGTCGCCAAGGGCGCTAAAAAAACCGCGCCCCAGGAGACTCGCACCTGCGAGGTGCGAGTCTCCTTCAAGGCTCCTGCGTGCATCTGCCATCATTTGCGCTTATACGCCAAGGACGCCAAGGGGGCGCAGAGGCACAGAGGGGCACAGAGGCGCAGAGGAACGCAAAGGGCGCCAGCCAAGAAAGGGCCCAAAGAAAATCTGTGCAATCTGTGAAATCTGCGGTTTTCTTCCCCTGTCCTTCGACTTCAGGCCTCGCTGACGCTCGGCCTTCCGCTCAGGACGGATACGCAATTCGCAATTCCTTCATTCGCAATTTTTTGCCGCCAAGGACGCCAAGAGAAACGCCAAGGCGCAGAGGAACGCAAAGAGCGTAAAGGGGAACAAAGACTCAAAGAAAATCTGCGCCATCTGTGAAATCTGTGGTTTCGTCGTTTAGTCGGCTCGTCGTGTGGTCGGATAGTCGCCGCCCTTCGACTACACGCCCTTCGGGCGTTCCACTCAGGACGGCTTCGGCTCCGGGCTGCGCCCACCGCTCAGGACGGCACTACGGGGCATCCGAGCACTGGGCATCTGGGCATCCCCTCATCGAGGTGCATCAGTGGATTAACGTCAGAAGCCGCGGGCGCATAAACCCGCGGCTTCCTCAGTTCAACCGGTCAGGCGTCGGGGATAATGCGCAGCAGGCCGCCGCCGGTGTAGGAATCGCCGCCGCCAATCCACAACGTGCCATAGGCGTCTTCCATCACGGTGTTAATCTGATTGGTAGGCAGACCATCTTCTGTGGTGTAGGAAATCCAGGTTTCGCCACCATCGTCAGAGGCCAACAGACGATCAACCGTCCCTACCCACAGGATACCATCTGGGCCAATGCCCAAGGAAAGCGGGCGCAGCCAGGGATCAATATCGTCGAAATTGACCAGAGCAGTAAGTTGCCCGTCTTCGTAACGGTACATGCCGCCCCACGCTGCCACCACCAGTGCACCGTCGGGGTCGAGAGCCAAGTCCACAATACCGGGAGCATCTACGTCGTCTTCCCCGAAAATGGTGGTCAGTGTATCGTCGGCATATTTCATCAGCCCCGCGCTGGTGCCAATCCAGATCACGTCGCCGTCGGTCAGCAAGGCATAGACATCGTCGCTAAGCAGGCCGTTTTCGCTGGTGAAAGCCATGATCTTGTTGCCTTGCTCGTCCAACACGACCAACCCCTCACCGTCGTCACCCAGCCAGAGGTTGCCTTGGGCGTCAATCGCGGCCGCGTCGTAGGAGTAGTAATCTTCAAAAACCATCCATTTGCCGTCCTTGTAGTAACTGGCATCGCCGTTGGTGAAGGCAATCAGCACACCGCCGTTGGGCGAAGTGGCGATGTCCGTCGCCCAATTGCCTCCGGGGAGGTTATCGCCATCGCCATAGGCGTCGAACAGTTCCCATTGGGAATCGTCGGGGTTGGCAGGGTTGAGACGCTGGGTGCCGTTGTCTGTTCCCACCCACAGCATACCTTCACTGTCAACAGCCAACGCATCCACAAAATTGCTCGCCAACTGATCGGCCTTGATGTTGTATTCCCGCACGTCACTACCATCGTAGCGGAAAAGGCCGTCTTCGCCACCAAAGACAACCGTATCACCGTCCAGGGTGAGGGCGTCCATGCCGTTGCCGTCGTAAAGGTAAGCGCAGTCTTCGGCTGCGGGGTCAAACTGGCAAATATGGCCAGCGCCGAAAGAGTCGGTCGCGTACCATACGCTGCCGTCTGCACCGATTTCAATATCCATTGCATTGCCGTAAGTGTCGTGTTCCGTCCACACGCCATTCTTGAAGGAAAGCAGGTCGCCGCTGGTACCCACCCACAACGTACCGTCAGGCGCCATGCCTAAAGCGTAGGCGGTCTCGTTGGGCATACCGTTGTCCTCGTCGTAAACTGTGACCTGGCCGTTCTTGATCTGGAAAACGCCATTGTAGCCGGATGCAATCCAGAAAGAATCGCCATCCACGAGGACATCCGAGACGCCGCTCCACGGAAGACCGTCATCTTCACCATAGTGGGTATATTCGCCAGTGTTGAAATCAAAGACCCCCAAGCCATCATACCCTATCAGCAGCAAACCGCGTGCGTTGTCACAATAGAGTGCGTCCACGTCCGCGTCGTTGATGTATTCATCACCAGGAACAATGGGGCCATTATCCCATGTGTTGGTTTCCGGATCAAAGACATCAATGCCCTCAGCAGTCCCCACCACGATGCGAGGCTCAGGCATTTCGCAGTACGCGATGGTGCTGGCGGAAATATGCCGCATGCCATCGAAGGGCGTGTATTTGGTGTAATAACCGCTCTCAAGATCCCACGCGACCATACCGCCAGGGGTCGCAGCGTACGCGGTGCCGTTGTACACCACCACATCGCGCACTTCATTGGCGTTGGTGTAGTAGTACCAGCCTGAATCCACCTCCAATTCAGGCAAAGGCTTTGCCGTGGGTTCGGGCAAAGGCGTGTTCGTGGGCGCAACCGTCGGCGCGGAGGCCGGCACAGACGTCGGTTGATTTGCCGCCTGTGTCGGCGCTTGCTGAGGCGTGGCTTTGCTCTCGTCGCCGCAGGCGGAGAGCAAGAGGGCAAAAGCGAGAATCAGCGTGAAGAAAAGCATTTTCTTGTTCATGGTCATCCTTTCCATATCATGGAATGAGAATAGGCGAATCGCAGGCGCAAGGAGCGTTCCGGTCAGGAAGCCAGGTCGCCGGGCGATGGTGTGCTGGTTCGCTCCCGCAGGTAGGCAAGCAACTTTTCCAGGCTGGCAAAACCAACCCGCTTCCCCGTCTGCGGATCTTCCAGGCTGGCCCGCCAGCACGTTGGGCAGGCGTCATCGCGCCAGAGACGCAGAAGATAGGCGTAATACACGGGAGGTTTGCCTGTTTCAGCCATCGGCTTTCCTTTGGGAACGCGAGCAATCGCATTTACCTGCAAATCGCCGCGCGTACGGGTTACATTGACTTTATCAGGCCAGTCTTCACAAAGTCTTCAAAACGGCTTTATTTTCCGCTCATCCGAGGGAAACCGCCAAATTTCCCCAAACGCTATTGTGGTTGCCATGCTTCATTTGCAATTCGCCCTTTCAAACCGCGGTTATGGTAGAATGCGGAAACCTAACCGTCCCGCGCCTCCACGTTCCCCCATTCCTTCTATGACTCCAACGCTACGCATACACACTCTGGGCGGGCTGGAAATCACCCTGGGCGACGAACCCCTGCCCGCGCTGGCGTCGCGCAAGGCCGTGGCCCTGCTGGTCTATCTGGCCGTGACCCGTCGGCCGCACACCCGCCTGCACCTGGCCGACCTGCTTTGGGATGACCTGCCTTCCCGCCGCGCGCTGGGCAACCTGAGCGTGCTTCTGAGCAGTTTGCGCAAGCATTTGCCTGGCTTCGTTCAGGCCAACCGCCAGTACGTTGCCCTGCATCCAGCACCCGAAAGCGCGCTGTGGGTGGACGCGGCCGCGCTGGACGCTCGCTTGCCTGAGAAAGGCTACCGCGGCCCAAACGCCGCGCTCCCTGGCCGCGATGAGGCCACCCGCCTGGAAGAAGCCCTGCGCCTTTACCGCGGCGACTTCCTCGCGGATTTTGCCATTCGCAAAGGCCGCGGCTTTGAGGAATGGGCCGCGCTGGAGCGCGAGCGCCTGCGCCGCAAGGTTTTCGAGGCGCTTGCCGCGCTGGTGCAGTTTTACACCCAGGCCGGGGAATATGCGGCCGGCCTGCAACACGCCCGCCGCTTGCTGGCCCTCGACCCCTTCCGGGAAGAAACCTACCGCCAAATGATGCTTCTGCTGGCCCGCAGCGGCCAGCGCCAGCAAGCCCTGCGCCAGTTTTTGGCCTGCCGCGACATGCTTCAGCGCGAGATGGGGCTTGAACCCTCGCCTGCTACCCTGGCCCTCTACCAGCGTATTCGGGAAACCGCCACAGCCCCCCTGCGCCTGCCGCCCCAACCCACGCCCTTTGTGGGCCGCAGCGACGAACTCGCGCAATTGTCGGCCTACCTCGCCGACCCCAACCGCCGCCTGATTACCCTTTTAGGGCCGGGCGGCATCGGCAAAACCCGCTTGAGTTTGCAGGCCGCGGCAGAAAACCGGCATCTTTTCCTCAACGGCGTGGTTTATCTCTCGCTGGCAGACCTTTCTTCTGCGGAACTGCTTCCCGCCGCGATTGCCGAAGGGCTGGGGCTTTCCCTGTTTGGCAACGAAAGCCCCCAAACGCAAATCCTCCGCTATTTGCAAACGCGGGAACTTCTGCTGGTGCTGGACAACTTCGAGCATTTGCTTTCCGCCCGCGGACTGGTCGAGACCCTCTTGCAAGGCGCGCCCGGCCTGAAAATCATGATCGCTTCCCGCCAACGCCTCAACGTGCCCTCGGAATGGCTTTTCACCGTAGAAGGCATGAGCCGCCACGCGACAACAGGGGAAAGCGACGCGGTGCGCCTGTTCGCCAGCGTTGCCCGCCGCGTGCAGCCCGATTTTGCCCTCACCGCGGAAAACCTGCCAGCGGTGGAACGCATCTGCCACCTGGTGGACGGCTCGCCTCTGGGCATCGAACTGGCTGCTTCCTGGGTGCGGATGCTTTCCCCCGAAGAGATTGCCGCGGAGATTGCCCGCGAACTGGACTTCCTGGAAAGCGACCAGCACGCCGCACGGCACCGCAGTTTGCGGGCCGTGTTCGATTATTCGTGGGAAACGCTCACTTCCGAAGAACAGGGCGCGTTCAGCAGGCTGGCGGTGTTCCAGGGCGGCTTCACCCGCGAGGCAGCCTTGGAAGTCGCGGATGCTTCCTTGCGCCTGCTCTCCGCGCTTTCCGATAAATCCTTGCTGCACCGCACCGGCAACCGCTACCACATGCACAAACTCCTGCAGCAATACGCGCTGGAAAAACTGGCCGCGTTTCCGCCCGAACACACCCGCACGTTCAGCCGCCATCGGCGTTTTTACATCGCCTTCCTGCAGGCCCAGGAAGCCCGCCTGCACGGCGAGGGCCAGGCGGAAACCCTGAGCGCCATTGCCGCGGAAATCGAGAATATTCGTGCGGCCTGGCAGCAGGCCCTCGAAGCCGGCGAATACGAAAGCCTGCTGGCCGCGCTGGACGGTTTGTTCGCGTTCTACGAAATGCGGAGTTGGTTTCACGAAGGGGAAGCCGCGTTTCGGGCCGCGGCACACATTTCCGCGGCAGGCCCGGCAGCCCTGCTCTCGCCCGAGGGCCAGCGCCTGCGCGGCCGCGCGCTGGTGCGGCAGGGCTGGTTCCTCATTCGCCTGGGGAAGCACAAGCAAGGTTGGGAGCAAACCAAAGCCGGAGCGGATATTCTGCGGGCGCTTGAAGACGAGCAAGGCCTGGCCTTTGCCCTGGTGACGCTGGCGCACGCGGCCTACTACATCGGCTCTTCGGGCGCCGCGCTGCAAGCCTGCCAGGAAAGCCTGACCCTGGCCCGCCGCCTGGGCGACCAACGCGGCGAAGCCCGCGCACTCAATACGCTGGGCGTCATTTACCGCGAACAAGGTGATTACGAGGCTGCCCGAGAAGCCCTCGACAAAAGCCTGCGCCTGTACCGCCAAAGCGGGGACGCGTGGCGCATGGCGCTGGTGCTCAACAATCTGGGCGTGGTGGCGCGCATTCAGGGGCGCTATGCAGAAGCCCGGCAGCATTACCGCGAAAGTCTGGCCGTCAAGCGGCGCATCGGCGATCGGCACGGCGAAGCGGTTTCCCTCAACAACCTGGGCAACATCGCGTTTGAACTGGGCGAGGCCGAAGAAGCCCGCCGCCTGCACCGCGAAAGCCTCGGCATCTGCGAGCAAATCGGCGACCGGCAGGGCATGGCGCGTTCCCTGCACAACCTGGGCGATTTGGCCTTTGAGGAAGGCGCATATCAGGAAGCCGGCGCGCTGTATCGCGAGAGTTTGCGTATCAAGGAAGCCATCGGCGACCAGCGGGGCGCCATCTACTCCCTCAACCGCCTGGGGGAAACCGCCGTGCTGCTCGGCGATCTTGCGGGCG
>JAADCW010000153.1 GCA_013154225.1 Chloroflexota bacterium | reverse complement strand
AAAAGAGCGCAACTCGTGGCATGGTCAATTCCCAAAGGGGGTGCGCCGCGGCGCGAGGGTGGATTTACGGTTGCGAGCACGTGATATTGGCCAGGGCGTTAGAATTTGCCCACTCAGGCCCTAACACAACGACAATGTCTGCTGGTGGATCGTCGCTGGAGATATACAGCACCTGGCTTTGCGAAACGCCAAATAGCAGTTCCAGGAAAGAAAGCGTGTGCGGTTTGGCCGTGTATTCCATGAGCAAAAGGCGGTCGGTGAGTTCGTCGGCATTGCCATCGCGCACGTTTTGAAAACCCATCTGCTGAAGCCAAGTTTTGGTGCGGCAGGCCAGCCCCGTAATCTGCGTGCCGTTCAGCACCAAGATGTTGGGGTTTTCAGCCAAAGCCTCAGCCAGGCCGGGGGGCAACGGCGTGGGGGTTGGCACGGGTGTGGCTTGCGGCTGAGTAGGGCGCGGGATGGGGGTGGAAGGCGGCTTGCTTCCTGGTTGTGAGGCCACAGGCATGGGCGTTGGCAGTGCAGTTGCGCCCGGCTGAGTGGAAAACACCTCGTCACGCACAGCCAAAATGGCCTCGCGATTGGGTATCAAGGCATACACCCTCTGGCCTTGTTCTACCACAAATTGGGCAGGCGCTTGCCGCTCGTCAATGACTGCATAACGGATATTTTGCCGCGGCACTTCGGCTGCCAGGCGTGCCAGGCGCAGCGCGTCTTTCACCGAAATGTCGGTCTTGAGGCTGTCGCCCAGTTGCTCCACCAGGCGCGGGGCTTTGATGGTCAGTTCGGCCAACACACGGGGATCTTTCAGGCGCTCCAACACCGCTTCCAGCACCTGTTGTTGCCGTTTCATGCGGCCAAAATCGCCGTCATACCCCACCGAGCGATTGCGGGCATAGGCCAATGCCTGAGCGCCGTCCAGCACCTGCCTGCCGGGGTAAAGGGGGTATGGGTGGTGCTGACCATCGGGCGTATAGACTTCCAACGCCATGCGCTGGGGAACGTCGATCTTCACGCCGTGGATGGCATCCACAAAAGCAATGAACGATTGGAAATTGACCACCACATAATGATGGATGGGAATCTCCAACAAATTACTCACCACCTGCATGGCGAGTTTCGCGCCTTCGCCTTCCCCGAGATAAGCCTCACCGAGCTGGTAAGCCTGGTTGATCTTCTTGTAACCAAACCCCGGCACTTCCACCCACAAGTCACGGGGCAGGGAAATCGCGCCCGCGGTCATGCTTTTGGGGTCGAGGGTGAGCACGATGATGGTGTCAGTGCGCGGCGCGCCCCATTGGCTATCCCAAGGGCGATCATCCACACCCAGGAGCAAAACGTTGATACGCTCCTTGCCATCCCACGGGGGTGGCAAAGGTGGGGTAGGGATGGGTGTGTTGTTCCACATCACTGGCGTGGGCGGTGCCGAAGGGCCCGAGCCCCAGTTGAGCAACAGCAACAACGCGGCCGCGATTCCTCCCAACACACCTGTGGCCAACAAACCATAGATGACCAAATCCGAAGTCAACCAATCGGCCAGCGAACGCCGCCGACGCCGTTTTGATGGAGGCACGTGAGGATAATACATAAAGAACCACTCCAAAAAGCCAGTATAACATTGACCTACCTTCCGATGCAAGGCGCGTGCCTGATGTTCGGATAAAAGCCTGGACAATGGATTTTTTGCATTTGTTTGTAAGCCAATAAATTGAAGTAAACACCAAACGCCCTCACTTTTCCCTCGCTGCCCTGCTTAGGCTCGGTGGCCCCTTCGCCTCCCACTGGTGAACGCATGGGCAAGGGCATTCCCTGCGCAGCCTCTCGCGTGCTTTTTCATCCTGCCTTTAAACGACACGTGATAGAATAGCCGTATGAGCATTCGCGTGGTCGCCACCAATCGCAAAGCACTGCACGACTATTTCATTGACGAAACCTACGAAGCCGGCATTGTGCTTCAGGGCAGTGAAATCAAGTCGGTGCGGGCTGGGCGCGTCAGTTTGAAAGAGGCTTTTGTGCGCATTGACGACAACCTGGAAGCCTGGCTCATCGGCGCGCACATCGCGCCCTATGAATCGGCCAGCCACTTCAACCACGAGCCCAAACGTCCACGCAAACTGTTACTGCACAAGCAAGAAATCCTCCGTTTGTGGAACAAGGTGCGTCAAAAGGGCGTCACCATCGTTCCTCTACGGATGTATTTGAAAGACGGCAAAGCCAAGGTAGAAATTGCGGTTGCGCGCGGGAAGAAGAAATACGACAAACGCGCAGAAATCGCCCGCCGAGAGATGGAGCGAGAAATTCAACGTGAACTCCGCCGATATTGAGCGCATTCCCTCCTCCATCGGAGCCATCAACCGCTTGCCGGAAGCCGAAAAGCGGGAAATTTACCTCCGCACCGTGCCGCCGGCATTGCTGGAACGGTTTGGGCTCAACCCCTACCTGGTGGACGCGCAAGGCCGACCGCTGTTCACCCTGCGCGCGCCCGCGGGGTCTTCTACCGTAGAACTGGCGGTCTATCACCGCTATGGCTTCCCCGACCCTGTGCTGTATGCGCACTTGGCCGATTCCCTCAGCGGCCATTTGCACATTTTGCTTTACATCATCAACGACCCCGACGCGCCCCGCTTCGACGTCGACCGCTTGCCCGACGGACGCCCTACCAAATTCGGCACCCAGGCCCGCAACCTGGAAGCCGAACGCGCCGCGCTGGAAGCTGGCCTGGCCCCTGGGCAAATCCGCCGCGGTTTGCGGATGCTTCCCCATGCCATTGCCACGTTTGAACAATTTGTGCAAAGCATGGGGCAGCGCATGTATTTTGCCGAACCGCTGTATTACCACAACGCGGTGCTCTTTGAACGCTACGGCTTTGGCTACCAAAAGGGGCGTGCCTTCATGGAACGCATCCAACGCGGTTTTTCTCCCGGCGGCGACCTGCTCCCCCGGCTGGACGGCAGTACCCCCTTCCGCCGCCCCGAAGCTGCCAACAGCATCCGCCTGCGCTCGTGGGCCATTCACGATGGCATCCTGGGCGTGCCGTTCACGGGCGTGACCATGTACAAACGCGTCGGGCAGCGCTCGCAAGTGCGCACGTGCCCTCCTGACCTGCCCTGGTAACCCTAGGCTCTTGCCCCTCAATTTGTCCCTTAGTGTGAGGATACCATGCCCACCCTGGCCGAACTGTATTCCCGTGTACGCCGTAACCACGGCTTGGAACACGCGACCATTCACCTGCTTTCTCAACGCCATCCCGACATCTTCTTGGCTGGGCACTCTGACCCCGAAGGCTTTTGGCTGTTGGGCGACGTGCCCACCGAGGAAGTGGAAGCCGCAGTGCAAGAAGCCCTGGAGCGTTTGCACAAAGGCGAGCATCGGCTGGCCATCCACCCTGGCTGTGGCACCAACTATCTGGTTTCGGGCGGGCTTGCCGCGCTGGCCGGGGCGCTGGCCATGCTGGGCGCGGGGCGGCGCTGGCGAGACAAACTCGACCGCGTGCCCCTGGCCATCATGTTTGGCACAGTGGCGCTGATGTTTTCCCAGCCTTTGGGCTTTCTGCTCCAGGAAAAAGTCACCACTTCGGGCACGCCAGAAGGGTTGGAAGTGGTCAAAGTCATGCCCTCCCGACGGGGCAAAATGACCGCCCATCGGGTGCTCACCCGCGGGTAACACCGGCCTATGGGACAAACCTCCGAAAAGCCACGGGTTTATCTTTTCTACGGCGATGACAGCCAGGCCCGCGCCCGCGCGCTGGAAAAACTGCGCCGCGGCCTGGGTGCAGATCATCACGCCGCGCTGGATTACATCCGCATTGAGGGGGAAAAGGCGTCGCTACCGCAACTGCACGATGCAGTGCTAACCATTCCCTTCTTTTCCACCCGCCGCCTGGTGCATGTGCTCAGCCCCTTGGCCATGCCAAAACTCAAAAGCCAAGCCGACCGGGCCGCGTTCCTGGAACTGCTGGGCAAAGTGCCACCCTCCACCGCGCTGGTGTTGGACGAACCCCAAAACCTTGCCGAAAACCATTGGCTGCTTCGCTGGGCCAAAAAACACGCCCCTTTGGCCTTTGTGCGCGGCTACACCCTCCCCAAAGACCTGACCCGCTGGATTTTAGCCCAGGCCAAGGAAGAAGGCGGGCAGTTTACGCCTCGGGCTGCTGCGGAACTGGCCCGCCGCGTGGACGGCGACGCCCAGTGGGCCCGCAATGAAATCCACAAACTGCTGGCTTACGTGGGTTACACCCGCCCGGTGGATGTGGAAGACGTCCAGGAACTTACCCCCGCAATGGAGCACCCCAACATTTTTGCCATGGTGGACGCGATGGCGCTGGGGCAAACCGAACGCGCAATGCGCCTGCTCTATCAACTTCGCCAACAAGAAGAAACACCCCGAATTTGGGGCATGGTGGTGCGGCAGTTCCGTTTGTTGATTCTGACCCGCGAAGCCTTGGATTTAGGCTTCACCGACAAAAACAGCATTGCCAAAGCCTTGAGCATCAAGCCGTTTGTGGCGCAGAAACTTTTGCCCCAGGCCCGCCGTTTTCCTGCTTCGCGGCTCACACAAATCTACCGCCGCTTGCGCGATACCGACCGCGCCTGGAAAACCGGCGAAATGGACCTGGACACAGCCCTGGATTTGCTGCTGGCTTCACTGCGGCGCGCGGGCTGAGGGTTCCCGATGCCCTAACCACAAATGCTGGGGGAGAATGTCGTGCAAGGGGCGCACCTCAATGGCGTCCACTTGTAAAACCCCTTGAGTGTCTGCCGAAGTTTGCGCTTCTCCGGGTAACATGCTGGGATGCACATAACACACTGTGGGAGGATGCCCATATTTGCGGCGGTAATAGGCCGCGGCGCGACGCACTTTTGTAGCCAAGTCGTCTTGAGTTGAAGTATCCAGCCAAAGCATCCCTATCCGCATGATGCGCTCCTATCCTAATTGTGGTGCTGTATAACGCACCCACTGGCCGCTGGAACGCACCCAGGCCTGCCAGGGGGTGAGATCGTAGTAAAGCAAATTGGTAATATCGCGCAAGGCGCTGGTGTTGGGCAAACGCGCGTTTTCCGCGTAGCCATACACTTTGTGACGCAACAAATGCCGCACTTCGGCAGGGATGAGGGTGTAGTGCTCATAGCGCAGGGTCACGATGACGTTGATGCCCACTTCGTGCCCACGCTGCAATAATGGCGCCAAGTCGTAGCGCGCGTCTTCGTGCATGCGTTCCCAATAGCGCCCTAAATCGTGCAAAACCACCAGATAACGCGGGCCGCGGTGCCGCCCCAACAGCCTCTGCTCCATCAGGCCGGCCATTTCAGGGATCACCGCATCGCCGCCGGGGTCGTAGGGGCTGACCAAAGCCTTGCAGTGGGGCGCAGACGCCACCTGCCAATCGGTGCTGGCCTCGGAAAGGATGATGTACTGCCAACGCTCTGGCCCGTGATATTGCGCAGTGACGCTGTAAAGCAGTGGTTCGACCAGGGTAGCCAGCACGGTGTCGTCTTGGGCGTAAAAGACAAAATGGGAAATGCGTTCCCAATCATAAAAGCGTGCTGCAAGAGGGATGCCATCGTCACAAACGCCCAACAGCCCCATGCAACACAGCCAGGGACCCCAATCGGCCAACACCTGGCTCACTGTGGGGCGCGGGGTGAAACTGGCCAAAGCCCGGCGTTCAGGGCCTGCTGTATCTTGTGCAGGAATCACAACCTGCTGCATGCGGGTTGTCAAGGACCACGGGTCAGACATAAGTCACTTCCTTTGGTGGTGTTGAATTTTTGGGGCCGCAGCCTTTGGTGGGGGGGATGAGATCGGGAAGCACGGCTGCGGCGACGCATAAAGCGGAAAAAGAACCTCTACAAAGCCTGCGTTTCGGGTAAGGGAAAACCATCGCGTTGAGTGGAGATTGCGAAGCAATCGCTGTCGAAACGCAGAAAAAGCACTTTTTGGCGCTTCGACTGCGCTCCCGTTGGTCGCTTCGCTCAGCGTGATGCTCTATAAGGCTTGTCTGCCATTCTGGCTACAAAAAGCAAAAGCGCCCATATGCTTTACTCAAACTAAGAACACGCGTTCTAATTATAGGACACATCATATTACTTGTCAAGGGCGTTCTCTCTGATGTTCAGACATGAGTTTGGACAATGGGAGAGGAAAACAAGGAGGGGAGTTGAGAAAGCAAGCGCCTCCAGCGCCGCCTTTGGGCACGGCTCA
>JAADCW010000155.1 GCA_013154225.1 Chloroflexota bacterium | reverse complement strand
CACAGGGCGAGGCGGGGCGTGCTGTTCGGCTGCGCTCAAGGCAATTTGCAAGCATGCCATACTTTTTCAGGCAGGCACTCACTGCAAAGGCAACGCCCGCGTTGATCAAACCAACGCGGGCGCGTGGCTTCCAACCGCGCTGAACCCTTGCTCACAACACGTTCGGCGAAGGTACAGCAGGTTTGCGTTATACGGTTTGTCGGAGCCGCCGAGCCAGGAAAATCACCACGATCAGCAAAGCCGCAACAGCCAACAGCCCTGGCAGGCCCACATCGTCAGCAAAGCCCGTGGTTGCCAACGCGGTTGGGCTGGGGGTCAAAGCCCAGGCCGCAACGTTGGTGGCATAAATGGCTGTGGCCGTCAGCGCAAAGGCCGTGGGGTCAATGGCTGGCGTGGACGTGCTGGTGGCCAACGCGACCACAGGCGTAGGCGTTACCGCGGCAGCCGCGGGGATGGGCGTAGGGGTGGCAGTCGGCACGGGGGGAGACGTCGGCGTCCACGCCGCGGCTTGCGCCGTCGCGGTCAGCCCTTGAGCAATGGCCGTATTTTGCGCGTTGATCTGCGCCACCTGGGTTTCCTGCGCATGGCGCTTGGAGGGCATGATGAAGACCGCATAAATTGCCAACAACGCCATCGCAACGACCAAGAACCCAATCAGCCCGGCTACCGCAATCAAGAAGGTCTTGTTGCTATCGGGTTCGTCTTCGGGCTCCTGCCCCAGGTCGGGTTCCTCATCGAAACCCAAGTCTTCAATGGGCTCGTCAAAAGGCGAAACGTGTTGTTGATCATCATCAAAAACAGACATCGGCTTACTCCTCGTTTGGGTTCAGGCGCTATGATTGCACCAAAACTTCGACATTTGCCACCGGCACCAAGGCACGGTCGCCGTTTTCCAGGCGCACTTCTACGCCGGGCGCACGCAGGCCATTGGGGAACCGCACCAAACCCGGCGGCACATCAATGACTCGCGCCAACATGCCCACATACGGCGCCCGCGTCAGGCGCACGGTGACTCCTTCAGAAAGTTCCACGGCTTCGGGCGGCTCAGGCGGCATCTCTGCATTGGGCAAGGGAATGATCACCGCAGGCCGCACCCCGCGATAGCGATCCATTGGTTCGGCCAGCACCGCGGCCTGACGGCCGTCGCTGGTCGCCAACAGGCGAAAAGCATGAGAATTCATCTCTTGCGCACCGAAGCCGTCGAGCACCAGAATCGGGAAAGATACTTTCAAGGCTTCGGGAATCAACGAAGCCGGCATACTGCCTACAATGATACCTCGCACCGGCAGACTTTCGGCCACTTCCAGCGCGTGGGCGTCTTCCAGCTTGCCGGCAACCACCACCATACCTCGCAGTTCCACCCCCAGGGCCGCGGCATCTAACACCGCATCGGGGGTTTTGCCTGCATTATAAAGCAAGCCATAAGCCAGTTTGCCGTTGCCCCATACGCCATCAATGACCGACCCGGTGGTGGTCAGTTCCACGCCTTGGCCGGCAAACACTTTGCTTACCTTGCCAGGGAACCCCGCCGGGAGTTCCCACGGGCTGACATATTCCCGGATGAGCACCTGCCCATCGCCGGCCAGCACCACTTCACCATCCACGGGCGAGTTGACCACCTTGCGGAACATGCCGCCTTTTTTGCCCAGCACATCACCCTTGCGGATGACTTCGCCCACGTGGCACACAATGTAATCGTCGGCCTCAGCACGCGGCACACCCAAACTGCGCGCCACGTTGACCAAATGGAAGCGGGGTTCCAGGTAGGCTTCGGCAACGGTTTCCGTAGCCTTCACCGTCTTGCCCTGGTTGACCACCACCCGCCCAGGCACAGGAAGCAGGCGCTTTTGCCTGACCTTTGCCACCGGCATGATGCGCACAACCGGCCTAATGACGCTCATCCTTCACTCCTAACAAGACCTTTGCAAGAATCATGCCGTCAACCGCCTAAGGCATTGAGCCAACGGCTGTTTTGCTCTCGCCGCTGAGCAGGATCCGACGCCAACACAATCGGCCGCCCGCGAGCATCAATCACCAAACCTAATTTACTGCCGCTCACCACTACCGTGCCCCGACGGCCTGGGCCAAAACCAGCATCCGACCGCCGCAGGGGCTGCACCTGCACAGTGGCTGTCTGGCCTGGCCGCAGAGGAATGACCCGAATGGTGCCTGTTTTGACTTCCACTGTGCCTTGATCGCCGCTGCTGGTTTCGATTTGCAAGCGCAAAATGGCCGTACCCGGCTTGGTAATGTGGTGCACCGGGGTAATCACCGTGGCCAGAGGCACAAAGTGGTGCGATTCCAACACCTGCACGCCCAAAATGGGGTTGATATCCGCGGCCGCACCCAACGCGGGCAAAAGGTGATTTTCATCCAGCACAAACGTGGTCACACCGCTGGGCTGAATGCCATCCAAAAGCATCATCAACGTTTGCCCTGGGGTCGCGGCCTTGGTGAGGATACTGCCCGAAGCCAAAATCGGCTCAAAATATGGCAGTTGCGCGCCAAAGCGGTGCCGCACGCTCGCGGGGAAATCTTTCCACGCATGGCGTAGTGCCACCCGCAAAATTTGGCGGGCCAACGCCTGCTCCACCGCGATGTCTTCCGGCGTCATGGGGATGCTGTCGGGGTGCAGGGCTTTGTTGTAGAGATAATCCACCACTTGCTGGCGGGGAATTTCCATCGGGAGCCAGCGCAAAATATGTTCCACCGCGGTGTGCTTGAGCAAATCGGGGAGACTGCTTCCCAAGCCCAACTCTGTCACCACTTTGAGCGTGCCTTCGCCGCCCCAAGCCGCGGCCACAGTGGTTGCCTCTGCGCCAATATCCACACCCAAAACCCCTTTGGCGGGGTCATAAACCCGACTCAAAAAGCGAATCATGCGCCCAAAGGCATACGCGGTGGGGTAGAACGTGCTGTGCCCGGTCAGCGGCGCAAGCCAGGACTGCAGCCCGCCCATCTGCCGCAGGCGAACGTTGCGGAAAATCTGCAACAGCGACTCCTGAGCAGGGCCAAGTTGCTCATGTTCCAACGCGGGTCGCACATTGGGGGCCACATGGAGCGGCACCAAACCTTCGAGTAATTTCTGCACCTCAGAGAGCACCGCCTGGTTGCCTGCAAAGAGCACTTCAGGCCGCTGCCCCTGGGGGATGAGATAGGCCGCCAGCCCCACAGCCTCTACCATTTGCAACACCGATTGGGTTGCCCCTTCATCCACACCGCCGGCCATGATGATCACGTCGGGACGCGCTCGCACCACGGTGTTGATGCGCCCTTCGGTGTGCAGGCGGTCGTTGAGGTGCAGTTGGGCTTCGATGCGCCCGTAGATGGTCTCGGCCAAACGGCGAGCACTGCGAAGCGAAACGTCTTCCAGCACCCCAGCCACCACCACCCGCAGGGGCTTGCCCGCGGAAAGGGTGAGCACCACCTGGTCCACACCTACGCCGTCCGACGTGGCGGGCACAATCAGTTGCTCTTCGTCATCAATGAGCACCCGACCGGTAATGTTTTGCACCTGGTCAATGGCGTTCCGAATGCCCTCTCGCACGTCGTTGAGGGGCGCATAGGCTGTGCTGGGCGCCACGCCCATAGCCACCAGGCGATAGCGGTCTTCCACCGCGTCAAAGAGCATGGCCCGCGTATGCGAATTCCCTACGTCCACAGCCAACAGGCTATCGGCATCCACCAACGAAGTAGCCATCGTACCTCAGCGTTTAATGGGGTAGCAGTAAGAGCACAAACTGCCAAAGGGTGTTGACACTGGCCGCGAGGGCTGTCGCCGCGGCCAAATAAACTCCGGCAAACAGCACACCGAAGGTTACGGCAATGAACCATTCGCCCACCCGCGCCAGCCACGAAATCCAGCGGGCACGCGCGGGGGCACGGTGCGGCCGGGGTTTGGCGCCAAAATGGAAATAAGCCAACGTGGTGACAGTGCCCACCAGCATGAAGATGCCGGTCACCATAAACTCACCAAAGCCCACGCCTTGCTCGGCCATGAGGTGCAAGTTGAAAGCATCGGTGGTGGCCGCCACCTGGGGGAAGATGGTGCCCTTGACCGCGCCGCCCACAGCCGCGGCCGCGCCCACGCCCACCAAAAAGGCCACCGACACATTTCCCAGCCGACTGATGTTGCCCTGCGAGGCTTTGGTCAACAACAACAGCACCAAAAGCAAAGGCACCAACAAAAGCAGGGTGTGGTCAAAAATCAGGGGCTGAAGCAGCATCGGCCACAGCACACTGCGCACAGCCACCGCACCTGCATAGCCGGCTGTAACGCCAATAAAAATGTGCATCGCCCAGCGGAACACCGCCCAGTCACGGAAAAAGACGTAACTGAGCACTACCACTGTGATGACGAAGCCGAGGAACGCACCAAAAAACGCGGCCATGTTTATCATGCCTCTTCTTCCTCATCATCTACGGACGGCGCTGTGCGGGCTTCCCGCCAGCCCAAAGCCAAATTATAGAGGCCGGCCAGCACCATGAGCACCACCGCCACCCAGACAATGTAACTGTAGCTTCCCCATTGGCCCTGCGTGGCCGAGGAAATGGTCTGCCCACGCAGCGACGCGTAAGCCATGCCGCCTTCCAAGCCGGTGACCAACCCGTGCACTTGATGGGAAGCCGTTTCGTAATAAGGCTCGACCATAGGTTCGGCCTGGGCACTGATGACCATGATCAAAGGTGTGTCGTCGTCCAGCACCGGACGCACTTGCTCGATCCAGGCCCGCGCGGTTTCCGCGTCTTCGGTAATTACCACGACCATCGCGAAGTCGGCCAGCCGCTGTACCGATGCCAGCGCGGGGGTCTGCCAGATGTTGTCGGTGCCTGCCCCACGGTGAAAGACCAACTGAGGCGCGTGGGCAAAGGCATAAAGCCCAGCAGTGCCACCAGGGAGATACCCCAGGTTGATGTAATTCTCGCCAGGGATGCCCCGCCAAGCCAAAGCCTGGGTGAGCAAATGGGTACTCAAATCAGGCCCGGTGGGCTGAGTAGAAACTACCACCAGCCGCACGTTTTTGGAAAGCAAATCGCTCAGCAAGGGCGCCGAAGCGGTTTCCATCTCACTGGTGAAACCAGGGCTGTAATCCACAGCCAGCAACACTGGCGCGTTTTCTGGCACTTCCTCAACCAGGCGCTGGGCGTTGAGCGCGGCAGGTAGGATTTTGGAAGGCAAAGCCGGCCGCAACGGAGGAATGAGCAAAGGAAGCAGGGCGGCCAAAAGGAGCAAGCCACCAATCAGCCAGCGCAAAGCCTGCTGTTGGGAAATCAAAGGCGGCTTGGGCGGTGGCTGAGGATCGAATTCGTCATCCAAAAGGGCTTGCAAGGCTTTGACCTGGGCTTCCTGCTGTTCGGTGAGCACCAAGCGGCCACCTACCAGCGCCACCTTGCCTGGTTTCATCATGGAAGGCTCTGGGGGCGTAATGACGCCCCGCAGGCCGGCCAGGGGGCCCTGAGTTTCAACAGGCTCGTCGCCCACCACCGCGCCCGCCGCGGCCGCGGTAACCGGCCGCATGGCTTCCAGCCATGAAGGCAGTTCGCCCTGCAATACCGACGGTGTGGCTTCCTCTTCCAAAGGCTCTTCGGCTTCGTCGGCGGTCAGCGGCGGCGGAAGGGCGTGGTCATCTTCCGTAAGCTCTTCAGCCGCATCGGGTGAGAGCAGGTCCAACCAATCGGGCGTTTCGCCCAATAAATCTTCCAGGTCCTCTTCGCCTTCAAAAACAAACGGTTGGGCTGTGGAACCCTCGGCCTCCTCGGCCTCGGACTCAGCCTCAATTGGCTCAAGTTCCAAAGAGGCCGCTTCTTCTGGGCCAGCCTCAGCAGAAGCCTCCAAGGCTTCCAGCCAATCGGGGAGTTCCCCGGGCTCAGCAGCGGGCTCCTCCCCGCCCAACGCGTCGGACGCGATTTTTTCAGCCGCGGGTTCAGCACTGCTCAGCCAATCGGGCAGACCCTCTTCTTCCGCTGGCACTTCTGCCGCGGGTTCGGCGGTTTCCGTCCCCAGGGTTTCCAGCCAGTCGGGAAGTTCCCCCGGCTCAGCCGCGGGTTCTTCCCCGCCCAACGCGTCGGACGCGATTTCTTTAGCCGCGGGTTCAGCACTGCTCAGCCAATCGGGCAGGTCCTCTTCTTCCGCTGGCACTTCTGCCGCGGGTTCGGCGGCTTCCGTCCCCAGGGTTTCCAACCAGTCGGGAAGTTCCCC
>JAADCW010000024.1 GCA_013154225.1 Chloroflexota bacterium | reverse complement strand
CCCCTCCTCTCCCAGAGGGAGAGGAGGGGCGCTCGTGTGCCTCAAAACCAGACGGGCTTGCAATAACACCAATTTGTGTCAGGTAATCAGAGGGATTTCTTGTGGAATCACAGAAACATTGCCTAACATCGGATCAGTTGGTTATAGTATCCACTTAATCCCATTGGCCTTGAAAATAGTTAGGGCGCAAAAATGATTTGATCGCCTTCCATAGCCTGAATGCGGGCCAAAGCCTCAATGGGCACGTCCAAAAAGGCCAACTTCTCCCGACCGCCCTCAAAAGTCTTTTCAATCAGGGCACCGATGCCCACCACTTGCGCTTTGGCTGCCTGCACCAAACGCACCAGGCCTAAAATGGTCTCGCCCGAGGCTAAAAAGTCGTCAATGATGAGCACCCGCTCGCCTTCGTGGAGATATTCGGGCGACACCATCAGTTCCACTTCCCGACCTTTGGTGTGGGAAGGCGTGAGGGTAAGGAAAATCTGGTCGGGCATGGTCACTGGTCGGTGCTTACGGGCAAAGACCACAGGCACGCCGAGGTAATAGCCAGTGGCAAGGGCTGGGGCAATGCCGGAAATCTCAGCAGTGAACACCTTATCGGGCCGGGTGGACACAAAACGCTGAGCCAATTCCTCGCCACAGGCCATCATCAGCGCGGGGTCCACCTGGTGATTGATGAACGCGTCCACCTTGAGGATGCCGCCGCCCAAGTGACGCCCTTCGGCCAAAATCCGCTCTTTCAAGGCTTGCATAAGCACCTCTCCTTTTTTCAGGGCAGGAGCACAAGGCCCCAGACGAAAGACGCCGCGGCTCAAAAAGTCGCGGCGTGGCTCAAAGACGTGCTAAGGGCGGCAGGGTTAAGGCCGAGGCACCACAGGCCGCCAGGCCGGGTCAAAATCAAAGGCGCCTTGGGTGGTCAGGCGGCTCAATTGTGCGCCGTCCACCGAGATGATGTAGATATCGTGGTTGTCGCCCTGCCAACCTTCAAATACCAGCCAACGACCATCGGGTGAAGCCATAGGTTCTTTCATGGCCGTGCCCACAACGGTCAGGGGCGTTTCCAAAAGACCTTCTTGCTCTAAAGGTGCGCGTACCAAATAAGGGAGGGGATTGTTGGGATTGAGTTGGCTGTAAACCAACAAGGTGCCATTGCCCGCCCAGGTGGGGTGGGTGTTGGCCTTGTTCCCACTGCGGGAAAACGGCTGAGGCGTGGGCAAAGTTTCAGCCCCGGGGTCAAAGGGCAAAAGCCAGATGCGGGAAACGCTGCTCAAATTGCCAACAAACGCCAGCCAACGGCCATCGGGCGACCAGGCAGGCTGAGCACCTTCCACGTCTGGCCCCAAGAGGGGATGAATATCTCGGGTTTCCAAATTCAAAACATAGAGTTGAGGAATGCCACTCCGCAGGCTGGTAAAGGCCAGGTATTTGCCATCAGGCGAAAAGGCCGGGTCGTAGCCACCCCAATCGGGCGGCACCAGTTCTTCGATTTGGCCGCTATCCAAATGCAGAAGGTAAATCTGAGCATTGGGATAACGCATGGCATTGATGCCACAAGGGGCAATGAAAGCCAGGGCCTGGCCGTCAGGCGTCCAGGCTGGCTGGCAAGCCCCACCCGCGCGGTCGGTGAGCTGCTGAAGGAGATGCCCTTGCAGATCCATCAGCCAAATTTGCACTGTGCCGTGGGTAACCGAAGCAAAAGCCAACTGCCCACTGCCGCCGCCCAAGGGGGTTGGTGCGGGTGTAGGCGTGATGGTCGGGGTAGGTGTGCGGGTAGGTTCGCGTGTAGCCGTGGGGCTGGGGGTAAAGGTCGACGTTGCAGTGGGGGGCACGACCACGGCCAGGGGCGTTTGGGTGCTTTGGGCAACCGCGGTGGGCTGAGGCGTGGCCGTGGGCAAAGGTGTAGGCGTTGCGGGCAGCCGCCCCACCACAAAGCGAGCCACCGAGCGCTGCAAAGGCGCGGCCACTTGCTTGAGGCTGGCAGGGTTGGCCGCATACCACGCGGTCAGCACCGCGGCAATCAGGAAGAGGAGCACCACAATGCCCCGCCAACGGCCGCCCCCTGAAGGCGGTTCAGCCCCGGAAGGTGGCGGGCTGGAAGGCGGTTTGCCAGGCGGCGGTAGTTCGCCATCGCCATCCCGCGGGCTGGTGCCGTGCAAATCGGGCAACGGCCGGGCTTCAGCGGTGCGCCAGGCAGCCACCTGGGGCGCGGGGGTGATTTCCCACGCGTGATCGTGCAGGTGCTGTTGCTGCTCTGGCACCAGGTTCAAACTCAACAGTGCAGCCCGCATTTCGGTGACCGACGCGAAACGGTCGCTGGGCTGTAAGGCCATTGCTGTTTCGATAATTTGCGCCAGCGCGGGCGGCACTTCGGGGTTGACTTCGTCTAACGGCTTGAGATCGGCATGGTCTAAGGCCCGCTCAAAGGCATCGGGCGGGGGTTCGCCCGTCAGCGCCATGTAAAGGGTCGCGCCCAGGCTGTAAATATCGGAATAGGGTGCGGTGTGGGATGTGCCGTACTGCTCGGGCGGAGAAAAGCCCGGCGTCACAGCCTGCGCGCCTGTCACTGTGTTTTGGTCCCAACTGCCAATTTTGGCCAGGCCAAAATCCACCAAAAACACATGCCCCTCAGGGGTAATGCGGACGTTGCCCGGCTTGATGTCGCGATGAATAACAGGGGGATCTTGGCTGTGGAGGTATTCCAGCGCATCGCACAGGGCCAAGCCAATAATGACGGCTTCCTGCACACTGATTTTGCCTTCGCGCTCAACACGGGTTTTGAGGTCTTCCCCCTCGATGTAATCCATGACCAAATACTGGCCCTGGTCTTTGAGCACGAAGTAATCGGTTACCCGAGGCAGGTTAGGATGCCGCAGGCTGGCCAACAGACGGGCTTCTTGCTGAAACTGCTCCGCATATTCTCGGGCCACAAAGATGTTTTCTTTGATGGCGACTTCGATGTTGAGAATGGTATCCAGGGCATGATAGACCGAGCCCATCCCCCCTCGGCCCAGGACGGCAAGGATGCGGTAGCGTTCGCGTAGGAGGTCACCAGGTTGAAGCGCCATAGGGTATAGGGCCTCAGTTAGATATCAAGATTGCGGACTTCTCGAGCGTGGGTTTGGATGAAGCGGCGCCGCGGGGGCACTTCGCTTCCCATCAGCATACTGAAAACTCGGTCGGCTTCGGCCGCGTCGTCAATGGTTACCTGGAGCAGCGTGCGCCGCTCAGGGTCCATGGTGGTTTCCCACAACTGTTGGGGATTCATTTCACCCAAACCCTTGTAGCGCTGGATGTGGATTTTCGCGCCGTTCCCAATTTCTTTGAGGATGCGTTCCCGCTCGGCTTCGGTGTAAGCGTAGCGCACCTGGTTTTTGTACGCGATGCGGTAGAGCGGGGGCTGGGCGATGTAGAGGTGGCCTTCTTCGATCAACGGCGTCATGTAGCGGAAGAAGAAGGTCAACAGCAAGGTGCGGATGTGGCTACCGTCCACGTCCGCGTCGGTCATGATGATGACACGGCCGTAGCGCAGATTGTCAAGGTTGAAATCTTCCCCAATGCCTGTGCCCAAAGCGGAAATCAGGGCTTTGATCTCTTTGTTGGAAAGGATCTTATCCAGCCGGGCGCGCTCGGTGTTGAGGATTTTACCCCGCAAGGGGAGGATGGCCTGGAAGTGTCGGTCACGGCCCTGCTTGGCCGAACCGCCTGCCGATTCACCCTCGACGATGTAGAGTTCGGTTTTTTCAGGATCTCGCTCAGAGCAGTCGGCCAGTTTGCCTGGCAGGGTCAGGCTTTCGAGCGCGGATTTGCGGATGACCAGGTCGCGCGCCTTGCGGGCCGCGGCCCGCGCCCGTGCGGAAGTCAGGCATTTTTGAATGATGGCCTTCGCGGCCGAGGGGTGTTCTTCCAAAAAGGTGCTCAACGCCTCGCTCACCACCTGCGCGGCGTATGTTTGCACCTCAGGGTTCATCAATTTGACCTTGGTTTGGCTTTCAAACTGCGGGTCGGGATGTTTGATGCTGATGATGGCGGTCAACCCCTCGCGGGTGTCGTCACCGGTGAAGTTGGGGTCAGAATCCTTGAGCAAACCGGCTTTCCGCGCGTAGTCGTTGAGGGTGCGGGTAATGGCTGAGCGCATACCGGTCAGGTGCGTACCGCCGTCAATGGTGTTGATGGTGTTGGCAAAGGCATACACCGATTCGGTAAACGCGTCGGTGTATTGCAGGGCAAACTCAATGTAGATGTTTTCGATTTCTTTTTCTGCATGCACCACGGGGTGCAAGGCCTGGCGGTTGCGGTTGAGATAGCGCACAAAGGAAGTGATGCCGCCTTCGAAATAGAAGGTCATTTCCCGGTCGGTGCGCTCATCGCGGAAATGGATGGTCACCCCGCGGGTGACAAAGGCCATCTCGCGGAACCGCTGCACCAGGGTTTCGAATTTAAAGTCAATATTGCCCTTGAAGATGGTGCGATCGAATTTGAACGTGGTGCGGGTGCCGGTTTCGCCTTTAGGGGCTTTGCCCACCTCTTCCACCGGCGTGACCGGACGGCCGCGCTCATAGCGCTGGCGGTAAATTTTGCCATCGCGGCGCACTTCCACTTCGCACCATTCCGAGAGCGCGTTTACCGCGGAAACGCCCACGCCGTGCAAACCGCCCGAAACCTTATACCCGCCACCGCCAAACTTACCCCCTGCGTGCAGAGTGGTCATCACGACTTCCAACGCAGGGCGGCCTGTTTGGGGATGAATGTCCACAGGAATACCGCGACCGTTGTCCTGAACGGTAACACTGCTGTCGGGGTGGATGATAATGTCAATACGGTCGCACGCGCCGGCCAGGGCTTCGTCAATGGAATTGTCCACCACCTCGTAGATGAGATGGTGGAGGGCTTTAATATCCGTACCGCCGACGTACATCCCCGGGCGGCGGCGAACGGCTTCCAGACCTTCTAAAACTTGAATGGTTGATGCATCGTAAGATTGAGTTGTTGTTTCAGCCACCAGAACCTCCACGCTTGCTATCCGTCTAATTCTACCATAGGGTAGCCTTTTCGCGGCCTTAAAGGCGCAGCGAACCGCTTAAGTTTTCTCAAGATTTCTCTGTAATCGCCCAATTGGCATCCGCGGCCGCCCACCCATCAAGACCGCCAAATATACGGTAAAATACTTCCATGCAACCATTGCCTTTTCGTCCCCCGGCTCGGCTCACCCTGGCCGCGGACGCGCGCCTGGCCGAAATTCAGCCAGGCAACGACCATGTTTGGACGCTCTACGCCACCCACGGCACGTGGGAAGCCCTCACCCTCACCACCACGTATGGCCTGCGCGTCCAGGAAATGAGCCTGTTTCCCTTCATGGAAACCGAGGGCCAGCGCCGCTGGATGCCCACGGCCTTTGCCGTGGCCCCCACGGTGCACGCCCTTCACCCTGGCTATGCCCATCTCACCTGCGAACCCTTCCCCGGTTTGCGGCTCACTTGCCGCTATTGGATTGCCCACAGCCAGGCCGTGGTTGGACAAATCGGGTTGGAAAACATCGGCGAAACCGACCGCGAAGGTGCACTGGGGCTGGCCGCGGTGCTCCGCCCCCTGCCCGGCGAAGAAGGGGGCGGGATGGAACCCCAGCAAGGGCACGCGGTCAACATCTTACAAGGCAGTGCGGGCGGCTTAGCGCCCGTGTTGTTTCTCACCGGCGGTGCGGAAAGCCGCCTGAGCCCCTTCCCTGCGCTCAGCGTGCCGTTTTCCCTTGCGCCGGGCGCGTCCCGCCGGTTGACGTGGGTGCTCACCAGTTTGGAAGACGCGGAAGCCGGTTTTGCATTGGCCCGCCAATTGGCTGCGCGGCCCTGGCCGCCTTTTGAGGCCCGCCTGTCTCTGGCCGAAGCCCCCATCCCCACAGTGGAAGCCAGCCGGCCTGCCCTCACCTGGGCGCTGATGCGGGGCCGCCAATCGGCTTTGCGCCTGCTTTCCCCCCATCCCGACCTGCCCAAGCCCTTCTTCGTCACAGCCCGCAACCCCGACCACGGCGGCCCGGCTGACCCCCTCGCGCTCAACCGCGCACCTTCGGTGCTCGAAGCCTACTATCTGGCCGCGGGCTTCTTCCTGCCTACACACCCTACGCCTGTGCAGGGCTGGGTTGACAACTTCTTGAGCCGCCAACAGGAAAATGGCTTCATCCCCTGGAAGCCCAGCCAGGGCACCCAGGGCTACCTGGCCTCTCCTTTGTTGGTAGAACTGGCCTTTCGGGCCTATGCCCACGACCCACGCAAACAGCAGGCCCTTTACCCTGCCCTGCGCCGATTTGTCGAGGCCTGGTTTACCCAAGCCGACACCAACGGCGACGGCTTGCCCGAATGGGCACACCCCCTGCAAATGGGGTTGCCCGACCCGCCTGGCTTTGCCCCCTGGCGGCGGGAATCCGTGGGTGCGGATTTTGCCACAGTCGAAAGCCCCGCGCTCTATGCCCTACTCGTCCGTGCCCTCGACCGCCTGGAGCAAATGGCTGAGGCCGCGGAAGCCACCTTCCCCAAAGAACTGCGCGGCCACCGCCGCCGCCTGACCAAAGCCCTGCAAGAAATGTGGGATGCCCGCCGCCGTTCAGCCCTTTACCGCGACCGCGACACCCACCAACGGCCTGCGCATCAAACCCTGGGCAAACACCGCGGGCCCGGCGCCCTCGCCCTGGCCGCAGACTTCACCCCAGCCAGCCGGGTGGTGGTACACATTTTCCCCGAAAAAGGGCAGGTGCGGCCTGTAACCATCACCCTGCGCGGCACTGACAGCCGAGGCAAGCCCCTCACCGAAACTTTTTCCGCGGGGCAGGTGCAGTGGTTCGAGGGCCGCGGGGTGCTGACCAGCCGAGGGCTTTACCGCCATTTGGAAACCGTTTCGGTCGAAGGCCTGCGCAGCCGCGGGCGCTTTGCCGTGCTCACCCCCGACCTCTACGCCCTGGACATCAGCCTGCTTTTGCCCTTCTGGGCGCAGGTGTGGGAACCCGCGCAGGCCGAGGCTGTCAAACGGGCGTTGACCTCCGAGCGGGCCTATGGCCGGCCCTACGGTGCACCCGTCAGCCCACAGCGCGGGCGAAAGGCTACGGCCTGGCAACGGGCTGTGCGCCTGCCGTGGAACGTGCTGGCCATCGAGGGCCTGCTGGCCTACGGCTACGTGGACGAAGCCGCAACACTGCTCCAAAATCTGGGGCAGGCCAGCAAACAAACGCTGGAAAGCAGCGGCGCATTTTGGGAAGCCTACCACGCCGAAACCGGCGAAGGCCTCGAAGGGCAAGACGTTTTAGCCGGCTTCCCACCTGTGGCGCTGTGGATGCGCACCGCGGGCATCCAACCTGTAAGCCCTCACAAAGTGCGCTTTGTATGGCCAACGCCGTTCCAGGACGAATTCGTCGTGCGCTTCTGGGGTTGGACCATCCGACGCAGTCCTGACCTCACCCTGGTGGTCACGCCCGACGGACAAGAACACACCCTCACAACTGCAGAACCCTACGAAATCGAAGTCCGCTAAAATCCGCGTTCGATTCCACCTTTCCTTGAGGCCGCCATGCACACGACCAGCATCATCTTTATTGAGGAAATCGTCATCTCCCTGCTCGGCATTGCCGTGCTGGTGGGTATTTTCAGCCGCCGCTTGCGGATGCCCTACACTTTGGGCCTGGTGCTCATCGGCTTGGCGCTGGCGATTTTTGCCGAAGTCGAAGTGCCTATCACCGGCGACCTGATTTTAGGCGTGCTGGTGCCACCCCTTATTTTTGAAGCCGCGTTCCACATCCGCTGGGATGACCTCAAGCGTGATTTGGGCGTCATCCTCATGCTGGCCGTTGTGGGGGTGGTCCTGGCCACTGCGGTGGTGGGCTTGATCATCCACTACGGCCTGGGCATGGCCCTTTCCCTTTCTCTGGTGTTTGGCGCGCTGGTGGCGGCCACCGACCCTGTGGCTGTGGTAGCCCTCTTCCGCTCCTTGGGCGCGCCTAAACGCCTGCAGGTTTTGCTGGAAGGCGAAAGCCTTTTCAACGACGGCACCGCGATCGTGGTATTCAACCTGCTCTTGGGCATTGCCCTGACCGGCCATTACAGCGTGAGCGAAGGGCTCATTGACTTTGTGCGCGTGGCTGGGGGCGGGTTCCTGGTGGGCGTGCTGTTAGGCGGGCTGGTTTCCAGCGTCATTGCCCGGGTGGACGATTATCTGCTGGAAACCGCGCTTACCGCGGTGCTGGCTTATGGCGCGTTCCTGGTGGCTGAGCAACTGCACGTCAGCGGTGTGCTGGCAGTGGTGGCCGCAGGGCTCATCAACGGCAACATCGGTCCTCGGGGCATGTCGCCCACAACCCGCATTGTGGTGGTCAATTTCTGGGAATTTGCGGCCTTTTTGGCCAACTCATTCATCTTTTTGCTCATTGGTTTGCAAATTCGCCCTGACGTACTGATAGCCAACTGGTATGCGGTGCTGTGGGCTGTGGGCGCGATTCTCGTCGCCCGCTTGCTCAGCATTTACGGCCTTTCGTGGGTTGGAGAGCATATTCCACTTTCGTGGAAGCATGTGATGTATTGGGGCGGCCTGCGTGGTGCGGTTTCCTTGGCATTGGCACTGGGGCTTCCCGAAAGCCTGGGTCCGGTGCGCGAGCAAATGCAAGTGATGGCCTTTGGCGTGGTGCTTTTCACCTTGCTGGTGCAAGGCGGCTCCATGCCGTGGGTGCTCAAATGGCTCAACATTGGCTCGCGCGATGAGCAAAAAGAGGAATTTGCCAAACGCCACGCGCGCGCGGTGTCGGCCCGCGCGGGCTACGATTACCTGCGCCGCGCGTTTGAGCAGGGCGTGATTTCTCACCACACGTGGGAAGTGCTGCGCCCCCTGCTGGAACAGCGCAACCAGCGCCTGCAAAAAGCCGTCAACGACATTCTGCAACAGCATCCTGCCCTGCAAATGGAAGAACTCCACAAGGCACGGCTGGAATCTTTGCGTGCCCAGCGCGCCGCGCTGTTGGATTTGCTGCAAGCCGGGGTTATCAGTGAAGAGGTATTCTCGGAATTGGCAGCGGAAGTGGACAGCGCCATCAGCGACCAACTGCCTGCCTGGCCAGGGATGCTTTTGCGGCGCTCTCCCAACGAGCCGCCCATTCGGCACATGACTTTGGCCATCATCCAAGAGCGCGACCTGGAAGCCGCAGCCGAGGCCCTGGGGCGTCTGGGGGTGCCTGTGGTGCCCATTATCAGCAGTGGCGGGTTCCTCAGCCGCCCGAACGTGACTTTGCTCATCGGCGTGCCCGAAGGCAAAATCGAAGACGTGGTTCACGCGCTGCAAAACAGTTGCCGCCGCCGAGTGGAATTCGTCACGTCCAAAGCCGGGGGCATCATCCCCTTGCCGCGGCCCAAACCTGTGCCCGTGGGCGGTGCCACGGTGTTCCTCTTTGATGTGGATGACTACATTGAGTTCTAACAGCAAACGCTGTTTCATGCTATCATTGGCCTATGACCGAACAACCACTGGTAACCATCGTCACGCCGTCTTACAACCAAGCCCAGTTTCTTGAAGCCACCATCCAATCGGTGTTGGCGCAAGATTACCCCCACATTGAATACATTATTGTGGATGGCGGCTCCACCGACGGCAGTGTGGACATTATCCGCCGGTATGAAGACCGCCTGGCCTGGTGGGTTTCTGAGCCCGATCAGGGGCAAACCGATGCCATCAACAAAGGTTTTGCTCGTGCCCACGGCGAAATTTTAGCCTGGCTCAACTCTGACGATACATACGAACCCTACGCTGTGCGCGAGGCAGTGGAGTATCTGCTGGCACACCCAGAAGTGGGGCTGGTGTATGGCGACGCGAACTACATTGATGCCCAAGGCAGGGTGATTGGCCGCTTTCCTGCCGCGCAAACCGATTACCGCAAACTACGGCGGGGGTATGTTCACATTCCTCAACAAGCGGCCTTTTTCCGCGCCTCGCTGTGGAAACAAGTTGGGCCTTTAGACCCCAGTTTTTATTTTGCAATGGATTACGACCTGTGGGTGCGGCTGGCCAAAATCAGCGAAATTCGCTACGTGCCTCGCGTGTGGGCAAATTTCCGCCTGCATGGCGATGCCAAAACCATCAAAGATGACGATCGCTGTTGGCCTGAGATGCTGCGCGTCCACTTCCGTGAGGGCGGGCACTGGTTCGCCCCCATTGTAGGCAAATATTACCTCCGCCGTGCGTTGGCCCCCGCGCTTCGCCTGCGTTGGCGCTGGCGGCTCCGCCACCAATAACACCCCTGTTTGCGATACACCAGCCATCAGGCGCTTGAACCGTGGGGAAGCATCCTGCGCCAACAAACTTCTCACCAACCACGGCTTTATGCACGCGAAGGAGAACCAAACCATGAACAACAAAACCATCGGCTGCCTCGTGGGCGGTTGCTTGCTTGTTTTGCTCATTATCATTTGCGCGTCTATCGGTGCAGCCGCGTGGATTATCTTTGGCAACACACCTTCAGCCCCCATCACCTCCCATAACCCCATCGTGTGGCCCACCATAACGCCCACTGCCTCGCCTTACCCCACCATGAGCTCCTTTCAGCTAACCCAGTACCAGAATGTGATCACCGAAACCTTGGCCGCACTGGAAGCACGGCGGGTGCCCATCAACGACCCCGTGGATTTAGCCCACCGCCTGGAACACAAAACCGATGTTTGGGCTACGCCTTCCATGCCGCCTCCGCACCAGGTGGGAGATGTAGACCGGTTTTGGGTCATCAACAACGACACCAACGAAAACTTCCAGGTTACTGCCCAACTGGCCTACATCCGCCCTCACGTGTATTTTTGGGTGGAACAAGGCGTGGATTACGACAAAAACGATCTCAAGCGCCTGGTAGATACGTTTGAAGATAAAATCTATCCCACCGACCGGGCTTTCTTTGGCTCGGAATGGACGCCGGGCATTGACGGCGACCCGCACCTTTACATCCTTTACGCCCGCAACATAGGTTCATGGGTGGCTGGCTACTTTTCTTCAGCCGACGAAGTGCCGCCCTTTGCCCACGAATATTCCAACGCCCATGAAATGTTCGTGATCAATGCCGACGCCGTCAACCTGGGCGACACGTTCATCTACAGCGTGCTGGCCCACGAATTCCAGCACATGATCCACTGGTATCACGACCGCAACGAAACATCCTGGCTCAACGAAGGTGCTTCCGAATTGGCCTCGTTTATCAACGGCTACGGCACCGGCGGCGTGGACATGGCCTACACCAACGAGCCCGATACCCAACTCAACGCCTGGAGCGACCCCAGCGAAGGCAGCAACGCCACCGATTACGGCGCTTCCTTCCTCTTCATGACTTATTTCCTCGGCCGCTTTGGAGAACAAGCCACTCGTACCCTGATTGGGCGCCCGGAAAACGGCCTGGAAAGCGTGGACCTCACCCTTCAGGAACTCGGCACCGGCATGGACGCGGACGATCTCTTCGTGGATTGGACCGTGGCCAACTGGCTCCGCGACCCAACCCTGGACGAAGGACAATACGGCTATCAAACCGACTATCGTCCCCCCATTGCGGCTGTCTCCGACACCGCCAACACCTGCCCCTCAGGCCCCCACGGCGGCATTGTGCATCAATATGGGGCAGATTACATCCAAATCCGTTGCGATGGTGCGCATACGTTCTACTTTAAGGGTGCGCCCACGGTTTCCCTCTTCCCCACAGACCCGCACAGCGGCAAATGGACCTTCTGGACAGGCTACGGGGACGAATCGGACATGACCCTCACGCGCGTTTTCGACCTTCGCGACGTGCAAACGGCCACCCTGCTTTACTGGACGTGGTACGATATTGAAAAGGATTACGACTTCGTTTATGTGGAAGCATCCACCGACGGGCAAAACTGGCAGATCCTGAAAACCCCTTCAGGCAGCGACCAGGACCCCACAGGCAATAGTTACGGCTGGGGCTACACCGGCATCTCGGGTAATGGCGAAACGCCCCAATGGATCCAAGAAACCGTTGATCTCACCCCCTTTGCTGGCCAACGGGTATGGATCCGCTTTGAGTATGTCACCGACGCGGCAGTCAACCACACCGGCTTTCTGTTGGATGATATCCGCATTCCGGAAATTGGCTACACAGCCGATTTGGAAGACGGCCTTGACGGGTGGGATGCCCAGGGTTTCGTGCGGGTGGGGCGCTGGCTCCCGCAAATGTTCCGCCTGACGATGATTTCCTACGACCGCCAAGGGCATCCTTTGGTACAGTCCTTCGCCCTGGACGGGCACAACCAAATACAAATACCTTTCCAAATCGGTTACAAGCCTACGGTGTTCATCGTCAGCGGCACCACGCGGGTGACCCGCGAGCAGGCCGTCTATTCGTGGTCTGTGGATGTGCCCCTTGACAACACCCAACCTTAGTCAGCCTTTGTTTGCCCCCACATTACAGACACGATTGCAGACAAGGAGGCTCCTATGTCCGAAGCATCGAAGCGACTCACCGACCTCAACGCCCTCAAGGAGCAACGCAAACAAGGAGCACTGGACACCCTGGCCTACTACAAAGGCCTGTTGGGCATCTTGGCCCAGGTGGTACGCAACTTGCGTGATGAAGATATCTCCGAGGAAGACGCTAAAGCCCAAATTCCGCTGGTGTTGGTCTTCCTGGAAGAGCAAATTGCCAAACTTTCCGACCGGGGCGGATAGCCCCTGGGCACGTTAGAATTGTTCACCTCGCAAGCGCGCCAGTTCTGCTTCCAGCGCGGCGCGTTGGGCTTCTGCAGCCCGGCGGGCTTCGTTCTGAATATAGGCAATGCGCTCCTGCACCTGGGCGCGCAACCCCTTGCCCGAATCGGGCGCGAGCAAAAGGGTTACAGCCGCGCCCACAACCATGCCGCCCAGCGCCCCACCAAGGAACTTTGAAAGTTTGCCCATTGCTTCACTCCTTTGTTTTGATTGCCGTTTGGCATTTACCTACGGCCTCATACGTGGTTCAATTATAACAACCCCGTTGTTCATTGGATGATGCCATGTCCCATTCGCCCAGAAACACAACCTCAGACCCCCGCCTGGCCATCAGCCTGACCGCGGCTTTGGGCGGCTTCGCGATTTTTGCCGTGGGGGCTCGGCCTGATTGGCTGGGGTTGGCCACTACGCCAGAAGTGGGCTTCCTGCAAATCCTTTTTATGACCGTTGGTATGGGGATTCTCAGTGCGGCCGGCTACGCGGCCTTTCGGCTGTTGTGGCAAGGTCAGCCGCTTTCCATTCCCGCGCAAATTGGCGCCCGGCTCATCGCCACAGGCTACGTGGTGGTTGCGGCTTCCACCATGGCCGATATTTTGGGCTTGGGCTCACAAACCTGGCCGCGCAATGCCCATTTCGGTCCCATCCAAAGTTATGGCGTGCTCATTGGCGAACTCATCATTGGCATAGGATTGCTTCTACTTTATCCACGTGGGCGCACGCCAACTTCCTAAAGCGATTATCCGCAAGGAGGGGAAACCTATGAAACCTTCTTTTACTCCCCACAAAACAACCGCCCATAAAACGCCACCCCAAGACGAAATGCCTCGCTTTCTCTGGCAGGGAAAGTTTGGCCCTGCCTTTTGGACGGTGAGTAGTTTGATTTCCATGACCATCAACATCGTGCTCATTGCAATTTTGCTCATCATGGCCAAACAACTTTTCACCCTCAAACAGGCAATGGTGCCTTTGGTCAACGGCCTGGACGAGAATTTCAAACTCATGGACGAAGCCGTGATTACCACCCACGTGGAAGTCCACGACGAAATCCCCGTGGTGTTTGATTTGCCCGTCAAAGCCAACACGTCGGTGGTGCTCTCGCGCGATGTCTTGATTCGCAACGCCAAGGTTGATTTGCGCACCGGCGGGCTCATCATCAAAAACGCGCCCGCGGACATTGTGCTTCCTAAAGGCACGGTATTGCCCATTGTGCTTGACATTACCGTGCCCGTCAACACACAAGTGCCTGTTGATTTGGATGTGCCTGTCAACATCCCTCTGCGGGAAACTGATTTGCATAAACCCTTCGTGGGGCTGCAGCAGGTGGTCTATCCCTACAAAAATTTACTCGACAACTCGCCCAATTCCTGGAATGACGTCTGCGAGCGGCGGTCTTCGCTGATGTGCGACTTCTTCCTGGGGATGCTGGAAACTGTACCGTAGGCACGCTTTGCTCCTACGGGCGCACAAAAAAGCGTTTTTGGAGGAAATGCTATTTGGCGCGGTTTGCTCTATGCCTTCACGCTACAGGGCCAAAACGCATCAACCCCTCTCCCAAAGGGAGAGGGGCTTTTTTTTTTGCGCACTTGTTGGAAACCACACCCACGAGAAATTTTCGGATAGATTTAAGCGCCTTCCTGCACCGCGGGCGGCGCTTCTTCTGCCATTTGGGCGGCTTCATCTTCAGAGAGCAACCCACGCTTGACCAAAAATTGCCGCGCGGCTGGGCCTAAGTGCGGATGCGAAGTGATGGAGAAAATGTATTCGTAAAGGTGCTTCAATCGCTGTGTCTCCGCGTGGGTGAGTTCGTTCATCTGCTGGAGCAACTCCAGCCCCTGCATCTCAAGCCAGACGTAACCTATCCGGGCGCTGGCCTGCACCAAACGCCGCGCAGCCCTTTGGGCCTGCGTCAACTGTCCTTCAGCCAGATAGGCCCGCGCCTCTTGGTAATACACGCCGCAGACCACTTCCTGCCGCCCGTTCTGTTGGGCTTCGGGCAAAACCGTGTGCAAAATCGCGAACGCCTCTTTGATGCGTCCGCGGTAAATGAGAACCTCTGCCTGGGAAAGCCGCGCCAAGGGGCACACGCGGTGGATGGTGCTTTTTTGTTGCTCAATGGCCTGTACGAGCATATCGTCGGCCAAATCCAAATCGCCCAGGCGGGCGAACGTGATGCCAATGCGGAAAAGCAAATCTGATCGGAGGAACAACCCTTCGCTGTACTGCAACCCTTCGTAGTAATAAGCCAGCGCGGTGTACCAATCTTCCAAAATGAAGAACATGCCGCCCATGATGCGTAGGGCAATTCCCAGGGTGGCTTTGTGCTGTTGTTCAACACCCAAAGCCAGGGCCTGCTGAGCCGCGTCCCAGGCTTCTTTCCAGCGCCCCATCGCGCCCATGGGGAACGCGCAGTAGGCGTAGAGATAGCCCAACATGCGGCGCTTGTTGAACAGCACCGCGCGCTCGCGGGCCTCCTGGCAATCGGCCAGTGCCTCTTCGTAGCGCCCCAGCATAAACAGCGCCAGGGAGCGAATGCCCAAAGCATCGGCCACGCCAAACACGCGGCGGCTGGCGTGATAGGCTTGCAGGGCTTTGTTGGCCTCTTCCAGGCCCTTGTCTGGGCGGAAACTCAGCGTATCAGCCACAGCACGCTGGTAATACACACTGCCCAAGAAAAGGGGCGCCAGGGGCGAATCCAAATCCTGGGCGATTTCCAGGGCCTTGTTCAGGCATTCGATGGATTCCCCAATGCGGCCCTGAAGGTAGAGCAGGGTTGCATGGTGGGTGCAGACTTCTACCTGGGGCAGGGCGCTGTTGGGCACCGATTTCAGCCAGCGGAGGGCTTCCTGAGTGCGGCTCAAAGCCTCGCTCAGCCGATCGCGCAGGCGGAGGGCATGGGCTTTGGCGTTCAACGCGCTGCTGCGCAGAACCGGACTGCGGCGCAGTTCAGCCAGCCGCAACAGCGATTGCTCGATATGCTCCAGGGTGGCAAAATCCACGGTATCTGCGGCCAACAGCATCCATTCCGCGTATAGGGCCCAAATATCGTGGATGTCAAACCCCGCGATGGCATCTTCTTGGAAAAGCACCCGCTCGGCATGGTAAAAGGCGTCGTGCGCCTGCCGTGCCACGCCCAGCTCCAGCGCGTGGTGGGCTGAAAGGATCCACCACCGGAAGGCGCGGCGGGCTTCGCCGGCTTCCTGATAGTGGCGGGCAATGATCGCGGCGCGGCTTTGCGCCGCGTCGTCGAGCACTTTTTCCCACGCCTGGGCCAATTTGCCGTGGATGCTCTGCCGCCGTAAGGGGCTGATGTGGCGGTCCACTACTTCCCGCAGTTTGTCGTGCACAAAGGTGTAGAGGATGCGCCCGCGCTGTTGGTCGTTTCGCTGAATCCAACCGCGTGCTTCCAGCCCTTCCAGGGCCGCGACCAGCCGCTCTTCATCCAGCCCCGCGGCTTCTTTGAGCACCTGCCAGGGGAAACCGCTTTCCTGCAATGCCGCGTAGGAAAGCACCAGACGCTCGTCGTCGGAAAGTTGATCCAGCCGCTGCTCCAGCAACGTCACCAAGCGATGTGCCAACGGCCACTCGCTCACTGGCCGCTCCGCGTTGCCTGTTTCCAACTGATGCCGCAGCATTTCCAGCACATAGAGCGGCGTTCCCGCCACCGTGGCTTTCCAGAGGCTTTCGGTTTCCTCTTTGTCCAAACGCCGTGCCAGCACGCTCTCGGCCAGGGCCGCGACTTCGTCTTTGCGCAAGCCGTCCAGTTCCACGCTCGCGATGTGGCCTTCCTGAATAAGTGGCAACAAACGCTCGCCCAGGGGGCTTTCTCGGAAGGCTTCACGGCGCGCGGTGATGAGCATGAAATCGCCGTCCCGCTCAAAGGGGCCCCGTTCCATGAAATAGAGCAACGCGTCCACCGTAGCCGCATCGCTCCACTGCGCATCGTCCACGCACAGCACTAAGGGGGCTTCCCGCGACATCACCAGCAAAATCTGACGGAGCACTTCCATCAATTGGCTTTGCAAAGGCGCGGGCGGGCGCTCCAATGGCACATACGGCAGGTATTTCTTGGCCTCGGGGAAAAGATGCAGCAAGTAAGGCCACCACGGCTCCGGCACTTGAGACCATTCCTCAGGGTTGACCTGACGGCGGAACGCGCCCAACAGGGGCGCAAAAGGCAAAGCGCTTTCGCCGTGATGGCACACCGCGGTCACAACCCGATGGTCTTCGCGCACCCGCTGGATAAATTCCTGCAGCAATCGGGTTTTGCCCTGGCCTGCGTCGCCCAAAACCAGGGCAACCCCGCCTTGCTTCGCGCGGCGTTCCAGGTCGTCCAAAAGGTCCTTCCGCCCCACAAAGGGGGTTTTGAGGGCCTGACGCTCTTTCCAGGGCGTGTTTTCCTCTTTGGCTTTGTTGAACTTCCGTCGGGTGAGCAAATCTTGGGCCAGGTGCAGGGTTTCAGAATCGTAATCTTGGCCTGTGACCTCTAAATAGCGCTCCCGCATGGTCCTCAGGAAATCGCTGGCGCGCTTGGTAAGCCCCTGCCACCGCAAAGCGCGCAAAGCCAGCAAGAGCATCTCAGGCTGGCCTGGATAGCGTTCCAAGGCCTTGGAAGCCAAGCCAAACGCCTGGGGGTAATCTTGCGAAGCAAAGGCGTGCTGGGCCAAACGGCTCAGCAGGGCCAGGTAATGGGTTTCAAGATAGTTGGCTGTGGTGATAATCCAGTCGTCGTATTCCGCGGGCGTGCCCTTTGGCGGCGCAAACCCTTCTAAAAATTCGCCTCGCCACAGGGAAAGCGCGCGCTGCAAACTCGCGGCCAAGGATGCGCCCAAGGGCTCTTCCGGGGGAATGCGTCGGGCGCGCGGCAAATCGTGGTGGCACACGTCGCAAAACGCCCGATAATCAATGAACACATCGGGGTGTGTCACCAACTCATAGCCGGTGTTGGTGCGCCGAAAGGCATCCTTCGGAAGGAAATGCCGCAAGCGGCTCAGGGTAACAGAAAGTGCGTTGGTAATTTTTGTTGGATCAGCATCAAGCCCCCAAAGCAAGTTCAGCAAACGATCACGGGAAACAGGCGAGGTATTGGCTGCCAAAAAGTAGAGCGCGGCACGCTCTCGACGGCGCAAAACCCGAGCCTTGCTCGGCGGTTGGCCGTCTTCCAAAATTTGGGGCGGACCTAAAAGCAAGATCTCCAACGGCATAGGTGCTCTCGGGCAATGGTTCAGAAGCGAAAGGGGGTGAACAAAGCAATAGGGCGTGCGTTAGGCCGCCTTCAATATTGTAACATTCTTTACTTTAATATAACTCTTAGAGGTGTTAAAAGTTGCTTTTCTCTCCTCAATTGATCATGGCAAGGTGATTTTCTGCACCTTTTGACTTTGATTGCCTGCTTCGTCGGCCGCGGTGAGCCGCAGGGTGTGATCACCTGTGCTCAGCCGCACGGCAAAAATATACGGCGGGGCTTGCAAGGTAGCCACTTCCTGGCCGTCCACTTCCAAACGCACCCAGGCCAGGGCCAGATCGTCTTCGGCTTCAGCCTGGACAATGAGGTAGCCCTGCTGAGCAGCCGCGGCCAGGTCTTCGGGCTGAGGATGGGCAAAGGCCACCCGCGGGGGTTGATCGTCCACAGTCACCTGGGTGGTGTAGGTGGTCACCCGCCCCTGCCGGTCAGTCACCAACAACTGCAGGGCATACAGGCCACTCAAGCCCTCGGTCTGCCACGTGCCCAGCAAGCCATCTTCCACAGGCTGGGTGCCTTCGGCCACCACAACCCACGCCTGGGGATTCAATCCCTCGCCCACCTGCACCCGATAGGATGCAAAACCCTCACCCGCGGCCGTGCCCCGCAACGGCACTTCGCCCCGCACATAGGAAAAGGCCTCGGGCGATGTCAGGTGCGCGTTGGGTGAAGGTTGAGGGAGCAGCACCAAATCGTAATTCTCCGGCGGCAGGGGCAGGCCGGCTTCCTGAGCCCAGGAACGGGCTTCAGGCGGCACCATCATGAAAACTTGCTCCTCGACCAACTGCGGCGGGGTAAACACCGTTGCCCGCAGACCGGTTTCCCGATCCACAGCCACACGGCGGTAAAGGGTATCTGCAGCCGTGGGCTCGGTGCCCTGCAGGAAGACTTCATCCACCAAATTGGGGCAGTCTGCCGTGGGCAGCATCCCCGAGGGATCACACACCGTTACCTCGGTAATATCTGCAGGCCGAGGCCATCCCTGGGCAGGCTGGGAAGCCAGCGCGGCTCGCGCCAGGGCATGCCAATAAGCCAGGGCCGCGTCTTTGCTTTGCGCCACGGCTTCACCCTGGGCATACACTGCAATCACCCGCTGAGGCGTATAACCCACAACCCAAACCCCGCCTTCGCTGTTCTGCCCCACGTGGGCAGCCAAAGGGCGTCCGATTTCCAAAGGGTTCGGGTGCCCCAACGAGGGCCACTTCGCGGCCTGGTCTGCGAGCACATCGGTGACCAAATAAGCCAGCCCAGGGCTGAGCACCCCTTGTTGTTCAGGTTGATACGCGAAGCGCAGGTTGCCGTGGGCGTCTACGACCTGCGCCAACACGTCCGCGGTCAAAATCTCACCCTGCGGAAGCCCCCGCCAGCGCCCCAACGTGGCAAAAGCCGTATAGCCGTGGGCCAAATCTGGCAGGGTAAGTTGCCCCTGGTCGAGCAGCAGGCCATAGCCCAAGGCGCTTTGGCTTTGCAAAGAGGGCAAGCCAATGCGTGCGGCTGTTGCCCACACCGTCTGCGGGCCTAACTGATCCAAGAGGTGCAGGGTGGGCACCAAATAATCGTTGGCCAACGCCATCCTCATCCGCATGGGGCCGTGAAATTTGCCGTCGGCATTGGCGGCTTCCACCCCAGAGGGGACGTTGGCCGGCACATCCCACGTAAGGGTTGCCGGGGCAAACCCTCGGGAAAAGGCCACAGCATAAACCCACGGGGCCAGTGCAGTGCCCGGCGCGTGGGGCGCAGCCTCGGCCTGGGGCTGGCTCCAGGCCAAAATGCTGCCATTGGTTGCATCCAACACAATAGCTTCTAAAGCAGCATCTTGGGGTAAGGGATGCTCCAACAGCAACGGCGGCAAAAAGCGCGCCGCGGGGCAATCGTTTTCGGCATTGGGTGCGGCCTGCAAAACCGCCTTGCGCAAACAATCGGCCTGAGATTGCAGGTCAGCATCTACCGAAGTGTAAACCGTCAGCCCGCGCGTGGGCAGAGGCCAATCCGCGGCCACCTGCTGTTGGGCGAGGTTCAGCAAAGGGGAAGGCGGCGTTTGGGGTTGGGGCAGGACTTTGGGTGCTGCGGGCAGGGCTTCCTGGCTTTGAGGCGCATCAATGCGGGCTTGCGCCAGCATGGTCATGATCAGTTGCTGGCGCCGCTGTTCCGCGATTTCGGGCGCGTCCCAAGGGTTCAGGGCAGGATCAGGCAAAACCGCGGCCAAAAGCGCGGCTTCGGAAAGGGTCAGCGCGCTGGCTGGCTTGCCCAAATAGCCCTGGCTTGCGGCTTCCAGGCCATAAAAACCATGCCCAAAATCGGCAATGTTGAGATACCACGTCAGCACCCGCTCATGGCCGTATTGGGAAATCATCTGCGCGGCCAAAATGCGGGCGCGCAAACGGCGGCGGGTGGAAGGTGGTTCGTCGAACAACAAAAGCCGCTGGGCCAGGCGCTCGGCCAGGGTAGGGGGCGTATTGGTTTGCCAAAAATGCCCCGTATAGCCGGGCTGGGCTTCAAAATCGGGATCAATTGCGGCCAGCACTGCCTGCGGCGCGTAAGGGGGCAGGTCGGCAAGCGTTACCGCGCCAGCCGTGGGAATTTGCTGGGTAAGGGGGGCGCCATCGGCCGTGAGATATTGGCTGGGGGAAAGCAAAAGGCCATCGGGCGCATCAAGCCAGGCAGGAAGCACCTCAGGGCTGGGAAGGTCGGCAGTGAGATAAACGTACCCCCAGGCTGCTACTGCGGCAGCCCCAGCCACCAGCAAGCCCAACGCCATTAGCACCCCTAACCCCCACGGGCGCAAACGTGTGCTCCAACGACGCCGGGCTGCGGCTTCCCGCCGCCTGCGGGCGCGCAGGATGTGCGAAAGATAACGCATGTGATGATTGTATCAAAAAACATGCGCTTTGGGTTGGGTTTCCTTAAACGCGCGAGCGCGAATCACACCGCGCCGCGGGTTGCACCTATCCTTTCACAGCAAAGCCCGATCAGGGCCATGATGCCGTCTTCTAACAAAAAAGCACCCGGCGCGAGGGCCAGGTGCTTTTGAGCAACACGAAAACCTGAAACTCAGGCCGGGCTGGGCGCAGTGCCCAAGACGTCTTCGGGTAAATCTTCCAACAGGGGATTGGCAAACTGGCTGTTGTAGAGCTCGGCGTAAAATCCGCCGCGGGCCAACAGTTCATCGTGGGTGCCTTGTTCCACAATGTTGCCGTCGCGCATCACCAAAATCAAATCCGCGTTGCGGATGGTCGAAAGCCGATGCGCAATCACGAAACTGGTGCGGCCAGCCATCAATTCGTCCATCGCCTGCTGGATGAGCAACTCGGTGTGGGTGTCCACCGAACTGGTGGCCTCGTCCAAAATCAGCATGGGCGGATCGGCCAACAGTGCGCGGGCAATGGTAATGAGCTGTTTCTGCCCCTGGGAAATGTTGGTCACTTCCTCGTTGATGACAAAGTTATAGCCTTCGGGAAGCGCCTGGATGAAGTGGTGGGCGCGTGCGGCCTTGGCCGCGGCAATCACCTCTTCGTCGGTAGCATCCAGCCGCCCGTAGCGGATGTTTTCCATGATCGTACCGTTGAACAGCCAGGTATCTTGCAACACCATGCCAAACATGCGCCGCAGGTCAGCACGGGCAAATTCCCGCACGTCGTAACCATCCACCAAAATGGCGCCCTTGTTGACATCGTAAAAGCGCATCAGCAGTTTGACGATGGTAGTCTTGCCTGCACCAGTGGGGCCTACGATGGCCACCTTCTGACCGGGTTCAATACGAGCGGTAAAGCCTTTGATGACCATCTTATCGGGCAGGTAGCCAAAGTGGACGTCGCGGAACTCCACCTTCCCAGCTACCTTTTCCAGTTTGACCGGCTCGGCAGGGTCGGGGGCTTCCTCTTCTTCTTCCAGGAAGTCGAATACCCGCTCGGCCGCGGCCACGGTCTGCTGCAAGATGTTGGAGATGTTGGCCAACTGGGTGATGGGCTGGGTGAACGACCGCATGTATTGGATGAAGGCCTGAATGTCGCCCACGGTGATGAGGTTGCGGATGGCCAGCCAACCACCCAAAATCACTACGGCCACATACCCCAGGTTGCCAATCCAGCGCATGAGCGGGCGCATAATGCCCGAGAGGAACTGCGCTTTCCAGCCGGCTTCGTACAGGGCTTCGTTGTAACCGTCGAATTTGTGGATGCTCTTGGCCTCACCGTTGAACGCTTTGACAATCAGGTGCGCGCCAAACATCTCTTCCACATGGCCATTGACGTGCCCCAAAAAGCGCTGTTGGCGGGCAAAGAACTTTTGGGAAGATTTGATGATGCCCACCATGACCACAAAGGAAAGGGGCACAATCAGAATGGCAATGATGGTCATCTGCCAACTGATGTAAAGCATCATCCCCAAAATGCCCAACACTGTCACCAGTGAGGTGACCATTTGGGTCAGGCTTTGGTTGAGGGTGCGGTTGACGGTATCCACGTCGTTGGTCAACCGCGAGAGCACTTCGCCGTGGGTGGTGCCGTCGAAATAGCGGAAGGGCATCCGGTGGATTTTTTCCATCAACGCCTTGCGCAGTTCGTACGTGACCTCCATGGCCACGTCGGTCATCAACCAGCCCTGCAAATAGCCGAAAATGGCAGAGAAGATGTAGAGCAACAGGGCAATCAGCAAAATCTGCCCGATTTTGGCAAAGTCAATGCTGCCTGTGCCTGCAAGCTGTGCCATCACCCCATCGAAAAGGGTAGTGGTAGCATTGCCAAGGATTTTCGGCCCCACAATGGAAAAGAGCGTGGAACCCACCGCGAAGACAAACACGATGAGGATTTTGGCTTTGTAAGGTTTGAGATAAGCCACCAGTTTGCGCAGGGTGCCCTTGAAGTCGGTAGGCTTATCCACGGGCCCCATGGGCATACCGTGCCCCATGCGCGGGCCGCTGCTGCGGCTGGGCTGACTGCTCAATTTGCTGGACGAAACTTGTTGAAAGCGTGCGGCGTTCATACCAGCGCCTCCTGCTTGAGTTGCGAGAGGGCAATTTCACGATACACTTCACAACCCTCCATCAGTTCCCGATGGGTGCCCTGGCAAATCACCCGGCCTTGATCCAACACCAGAATTTGGTCTGCATCTTTGATCGTAGCCACCCGCTGAGAAACGATGATGATGGTGCGGCCAGCCAAGTGCTTGCGCAGCGCCTGCCGCAAGCGGGCGTCGGTTTTGTAATCCAGGGCGGAGAAACACTCGTCAAAAATGTAAATGGGCGCATCTTTGACCAGCGCGCGGGCAATGGTCAAGCGCTGGCGCTGACCGCCCGAAAAGTTGATGCCGCCTTGCGAAACTTCGGCCTGCAACCCTTTGGGGTGCTTGAAAATGAAGTCAGCTTGGGCAATTTCCAGCGCCCGGCGCATGGTCTCTTCGTCGGCGTTGGGGTTGGCAAAGCGCAGGTTGCTTTCCACCGTGCCAGCGAACAAGTTGCTGCGCTGCGGCACGTAGCCTATTCGGGCCCGCAAATCCTGCAGGGAGACTTCCCGAATGTCAATATCGTCAATGGCAATCGCGCCTGCGGTGACATCGTAAAACCGCGGGATGAGGTTGACCAGCGTGGTTTTGCCTGAGCCTGTGGTGCCCATGATGCCCACGGTTTGGCCTGGCGCGATGTCAATGTTGATATCGTGGAGCATGTCTTCCTTGGCTTCCGGATAGCGGAAAGAGACATGCTCAAACCGAATGCTCGGCTTGAAAGGTTCAGGGAAGGGTTTGGGATCAGGCGGCGATTTCACGGTAATCTCGGTTTCCAAAACATCGGCCACCCGATGCGCAGAAACATCAGCCCGAGGCAGAACGATGAACACCATCGAAAGCATCAGGAAGGCAAACACCACCTGCATGGCGTACTGCATGAAGGCCATCATATCGCCGACCTGCATGGTTGCCTGGGCTACCTGATGGGACCCAACCCAAAGGATCAAAATCATCGCGCCGTTGAGCACCAACATCATCGCAGGCATGATAACCACAAACACCTTGTTGACGAACAAACTGATGTCGGTCAAGTCGCGGTTGGTGCGGTCAAAGCGGCGGGATTCGTAATCCTGGCGGTTGAAGGCCCGCACGACCATCATGCCAGTGAGGTTTTCCCGCAAAATCAAGTTGAGGCGGTCAATCAGGTTTTGGATAATCTTGAACTTAGGCAAAGTGATGCTAAACACCACCGAAATCACACCCAAGAGCACGATTACCGCCAGGGCGATGGTCCACCACATGGACGGGCTTTTATC
>JAADCW010000102.1 GCA_013154225.1 Chloroflexota bacterium | reverse complement strand
AAAATGGCCTTGGCGCCGCTTTCCCCTTCGGGATGCGGCGCGGTGACGTGATACGCGTCTGCGGTCGCGGCATAGGCGGCCAGTTCGGCCAGGATGTTGGCCCCGCGGGCTTTGGCGTGGCTTTCGCTTTCCAGCACCAGAATGCCAGCCCCTTCGCCCATGACCAACCCATCGCGGTTTTTGTCAAAGGGCTGGGGGGTCATGCTCCAATCGTCGTTGCGCCGCGAAAGCGCGCCCAGGCGATCGAACGCACCCACGCCAGTGTAGGTAATGGTGCTCTCACTACCGCCGGTGATGGCAATGTCGGCCGCGCCGGAACGGATCAGATGCCAGGCCACGCCAATGGCATCGTTGCCTGAGGCGCAGGCCGAAACCGGCGAAAAGGACGGGCCGCGGAAGTTATAGCGCATGGCAATGAGGGAAGCCGCGCCGTTGGCCATCATCATGGGAATGATGAAAGGGCTGATGCGCGACGGGTCGCGTTCCTGCGCAATCAAGACGTTCTCTTCCAGCCGCTCCAGGCCGCCGATGGCCGAGGCCACGATGATGGCAATGCGGTAAGGGTCTTCTTCATCCGCGGAAATGCCGGCCTGCTCGATGGCTTCCTGCGCGGCGACCAGGGCCAATTGCTCGAACCGGCTCATGCGGCGGGCTTCTTTGCGGTTGATGTATTGCGTGGGGTCAAAGTCTTTGACTTCGGCCGCGATGTGCACTTTGAGCCGAGAGGAATCGAACAAGGTAATCGGCCCGGTGCCCGGAACGCCCTCCAAGGCGTGTTGCCATGTCTCTTTGACAGTGTGGCCGATCGGGTTGACGGTGCCCATGCCGGTAATCACAACGCGTTCGGTCATCTTTTCGCTTCTCCTGGGGTTTAAGATGGGGATGAGGACACTTTGGGGGCTTTGAATCCGCTACCTGTGAGGACCGCGACGATGGGGTCGGGCGCGCAGTTGCTGATCTGACGCAGGGCATCCCAGACCAGGGCTGAGGTAGGTTCCACAAAAAAGCCGCGGCGTGCCAGAGCTTCCCGGGCGGGCAAGATGGCTTCTTCTTCGACAACCAGGAAGGTGCCGTCGTGGGCTTCGGCAATTTGGAGCAGGGCATCGCCCCAAACCGGCCAGCGCACCCGCACGCCTTCAGCCGCGGTGGGCACCTGGTCGGTCACCCAGCCCAGGGCTTCCCGTCCGCCGCGGGCCACAGCCCATACAGGCGCGCACGCCAGGGCTTGTACGCCAAAAATGCGGGGCATTTTCGGAATCAGCCCGCTTTGATGCAAAGCCAGGAACCCGCGCGCAATGCCCAAAAGCAAACCGCCGTGCCCCACAGGGGCCACCACTGCGCCGGGCGCTTCCCCAATTTGTTCGTAGATTTCGTAGGCAATGGTGGCGTAGCCATCCAACCCAACGGGCAGGAAGGCGTGGCTGGCATACGGCACGCCTTGGTCTGCGTCTCGGCGGGCGGCTTCGGCCGCGGCTGAGCGCGGGCCGTCCACCGCGATTACTTCCGCACCATAGGCAGCCATTTGTGCTCGCTTGACGCTGGAAGCATACGCGGGCGTGTAGATGCGGGCGTGAATGCCTGCCCTGGCCGCGTAAGCCGCGAAGGCCGCACCGGCATTGCCTGAGGAATCTTCTACGGCCTGGGTGACGCCGCGGGATTTGAGGAACGCGGCCATGAGCGCGGCCCCACGGTCTTTGTGGGACCCTGTGGGGTTGACATATTCCATTTTGAAGGCCACTTTGCGCCCAAAGGCTTCATCCCACACCAGGGGCGTTTGCCCCTCGCCCAGGCTGACTGCAGGCGCGTTTTCGGGCAGGGTAAAAGTGTGGCGATAGCGCCAGATGCCGGGCTCGTGGGGCTGAAGGGCCTGGGGGTCGAAAGTGGGAATGTCAGCCCGATCAAATACGCCGCCGCATTTGGGGCAGCGGTAGGGCAGGCCGTCTTCGGGATAGGGAGTGCCGCAGGATGTGCAACGCCAATTGGGTGCCATGCTCACCTCGAAGGGGTTTCGTCTTTGCTGGTGGGGTGATAATGCCCGTGAACCCATGTTTGCCCCTGGGGGCCGACTTCTTTTTTCCATACCGGCACGATTTCTTTCAGCCGGTCAATGCCGTAGCGCGCGGCTTCAAAGGCGCCATCGTCGCGGTGCGGCGCCGCGCAGGCCACAAGCACCGTGGGCGTGCCGGGTTCCAGTTTGCCAATGCGCTGGACCACCACAATGCCTTCGACTTTGGGCCAACGCTGTCGGATTTCATCCGCGACCTGGCGCAGTTTGGCTTCGGCCATTTCGCGGTAGGCTTCGTATTCCAAATATGCGGTGGTTTTGCCCTGGGTGATGCCGCGCACCACGCCGGAAAAGAAGACCACCGCGCCCGTGGTAGGTCGGGTGATTTGGGCGATCAGGTCGTTGAGGTCTAAAGTTTCTTCGGTGAGCAGGGTGATGGTGGGCGGTGCTTCGCTCCCGCCGGCAATGGGGTGGAACAAGGCCACGTGCGCGCCCGGCGGGATGACGGTGTCGTCGTCTGCGGTTTCGTTGCCAATGGAAGTGACCACATTGTGGAACGCCGGTGCGAGGGCGGGGTAGCGTTCCAACAGCATGGCTTTGAGTTGCCCCACGGTGGTGCCTTCGGGTACGTCAAGGGTCAGTTGAGGCGCCGCGACAATGTCCCGTAGGCCGCCAAACAGGGTTACGGTAATTTCAGGCATAATGGTTTCCTCGCGAGGGAATTAGCCGCCGCTTACAGGGGGGAATGCGGCAATTTCGTCCTCGGGATGGATGGGGGTGTCGTCGGTGGTGAAGGCGTGGTTGACGGCGATGATGGCCGTATCTAAATAAGGTGTGAGGGCAGGATACTGCTCGGCCAGGGCACGGCGTAACTGCCCAACCGTGGCCTCGGCTGGCAGGTGAACATTGACGCTTTCCTGACCTGCTAAATCACGGAGGGTGGCAAAGAGAAGAACACGATGGGAAGGCATAGGCTACTCGTTGACCACGTCACCGCTCTGGCCGCCCGACTTGCGCACCAGGCGGATGTTGGTGAGGCGCATGGTTTTTTCCGCGGCTTTGGCCATGTCGTACACGGTGAGCGCGGCCACCGATACCGCGGTGAGGGCTTCCATTTCGACGCCAGTTTTGGCTGTTGTGCGAGCCGTGGCTGTGATTTCAACGCCCGGCAGGTCGTCCCGTAGGGTGATTTCCACGGTCACCTGGTGGAGCGGCAGGGGATGACAAAGGGGGATGAGGTCGCTGGTGCGTTTGGCGGCCATCACGCCTGCTATTTCGGCCACGGTGAGGACGTCGCCTTTTTTGAGCGCGCCTTCGCGGATCAGTTGAAGGGTTTCGGCGCGCATGTGCACTTCGCCTTTGGCCACGGCTACCCGCTCGGTTTCGGGTTTGTGACCAACGTTGACCATGCGGGCGCGACCTTGCGCGTCCAGGTGGGTGAGGCGGTTTTCTTCGGTCATGTTGAAATTATATCATTGGCCGTACAAAAGAACACCGCAGCAGGCCAGATGGCGCGCTGCGGTGTTCTGAAGTTTTAGGCATGAGCCTTACGGCGAAGCCGTGGCCTCAGGTTCCTGGGTAGGTGCAGGTTGGGGCATGGGCTGCGGCTGGAAGAGCGCGTTCAACAGCATTTCCACCTGCTGAGCCGTTTCAGGCTGCAGTTTGGGCTCGGTGGGCACCACCTGCTTCCACAGGTCGAATTTTTCGATCTTGGCTTCTGAGCGCACTTTGTTCAGCCAGTTGGTAAAGGCTTGCTGTTGCAGTTGTTCGTATTCGTAGTTGGTTACCGGACGATCCGCGTGACCCAATACCTGGATAATGTGCCAGCCGTACTGGGTTTCGACGGGTTTGCTGATTTCACCAACTTTCAGGTTGAACGCGGTGTCTTCAAAGGCTTTGACCATTTGCCCGCGGCCAAACCAGCCCAAATCGCCGCCTTTGTCTTTGGTGCCGGGGTCAAGGGAGTATTCCTTGGCCAGTTCGTTCCAATCGCCGCCGTTGAGCAGTTTTTGGCGCACCTCTTCCGCGGTTTGCTTGTCTTTGACCAGGATGTGGCGGGCCCAGACCTGTTCCTGCGTGCGGGGGATGTCCGCGGTTATGGCTTTGTAAACCTTTTGTTGGTACAGTTGCGCCCGCATGATTTCCCGCAGGTCGGCTTCGCTCAGGCCGGCGAGTTCTTTCATTTGGTCGAAGTATTTTTGAAGCGCGGTGCGGTAGGCTTCTTCGGTGTAGGGGGTGGGGGTGGGTTGGATGGGAGTCGGTGCGAGGGTCGCGGTGGGCGTAGGCGAAGCCTCAGGCGTGGGGGTGGCTGGCGCTTCGGTGGGTGTTGGTGTGGGCGGGATGAGCGCCAACTGGGTGGGGGAATACGTGGGCGTGGGCATCTGCGTGGGTACGACCTGCGGGGTGGGGGTGCCTTCGGGGTAGTAGCGGAGGGCTTCCTGGAAGGCTTTTTCCACTTCCGCGTCGGTCACGGTGATGCCCATTTCCTGAGCTTTTTGGATGATCAGGGTTTCGTCAATCAGGCTGTTTAGCACCTGTTCGCCCAGGCCCAACGGGTCGTTGAGTTGGTCGTACCAGGCTTTGATTTGCTGCCCAAAGTAGGAAAGCAGCATGGTATCCTGCCCAAAGAGTTGCAGGTTTTTCATGGTGGAGTCAATTTGCAGGATGTACGTCGCACGCTGGAAGCGGACCCGCTTTTGGAATTCGCCCACGGTGATGGGCTGGCCGTTGACCTTGGCTACGGGCTTGCGTTCCTGGAGTACGGTTTGGTTGAGCACGCCCCAGCCAATGATGGCGGCCAGCAGGGCGATGAAAGCGATTGCGCCGTACATGATCATGCGCTGTTGCTGTTGAAGCCGCCGCGACACGTACTTTTGTTTGCGGCTGACTTCAGAGGCTTTGATTTCGTTCTTTTTGCGTTTACCCATGAATTTCTCCTTGCGTTTCAAAAACGGGGCATAGGGTGCTGAAAATACCCTATGCCCCGCGCGGTTGCGGTGTTACACCGGCTTAGCGGATGGCGATTTCGCCCACGAAAGGCAGCAGGGCCAAGTGGCGGGCGCGTTTGATCGCGCGAGCCAACTGGCGTTGATGCTTGGCGCACGTGCCGGTCTGGCGGCGAGGGCGGATCTTGCCCTCTTCGGTGATGTAGCGGCGCAAAACATCAACCTGCTTGTAGTCGATTTTTTCGACCTTTTCTACACAAAACTGACAAACTTTAGGACGGCTGTAGTAACGCCGATTGTTAGCCATAGTTCTTTCTCTCCTTGCAGTGCTTCTTGGTTAGAAGGGGAAGTCGTCTTCTGGGGGCGTGTGCTCTTCGTCAGCGTGCCCTTCTTCCAGGGGCGGCATGCCTTCAGACTCATCTTCGGGTTCGTCGTGATGTTCCGCCCGCAGGTGCCGTCGGTCGCCCAAGATGATCATTTCGTTGGCCACGATTTCGGTGCGGATGTGCTGGACGCCGTTTTCGTCTTGCCAACGATAGTTCTTGAGGCGGCCTTCGATGTACACTTGCTGGCCTTTATGCAAAAGTTGGTTGCAGATTTCGGCCAGGTTACCCCAGGCGACCACTCGGAACCATTCGGTTTCGGTGCGCCGGTCGCCGTTGGCAGTATTCCAACTGCGGCTGGTTGCAACGCTGAAGGTTGTCACGGCGCGGCCCGAGGGCGTATAGCGCATTTCCGGGTCACGTCCCAAACGACCGATTAGCATCACCTTGTTCAAACCACGACTCATCATTCGCTCCTTGCTCGCGTACTCGGGTCAATGGGAATACAGCCGCCGACCGGAACAGAGAGGCGTTATTCGTCGGTACGGGTGACCAGATAGCGCATGATGGGCTCATGCAGACGCATTTTGCGTTCCAGCGGCGCGACCGCGGTGGGGGGCATGTTGGCTTCGATGAGGATGTAATACCCTTCACGGCGCTTGCGGATGGCATAAGCCAACTTGCGTTTCCCCCAAGGTTCCACCTTGGTAATTTCACCGCCTTCAGCGGTGATCCACCCTTTGACCTTTTCAACGGTTTCGTTGAGGGCGTTTTCGTCCAGGTCAGGGTGCACGATGAAAACGATCTCGTAATTGCGCATAGAGCCTCCTTTCCTCGGGATTGCCTCCGGCGGAGGGGCCGGAAGCGGAATAGGCCACGCTTTGGCGCGGCAACGGCGCTAAGTGTAGCACGTGGAAGCCATTTTGAAAAGGGTTTGAGGGAAGTCTAAG
>JAADCW010000145.1 GCA_013154225.1 Chloroflexota bacterium | reverse complement strand
AGAACCACACCCGCAGGCGGGTGAGCACCCGGAACGTGGTGTCGTGGGAAACCAGCCGCTCGCCGTAGCGGAACGCGCCGCGGGCAATGCCAAAGAAGCGCACGCCCACGATGGCCACGTTTAGGTCGCCCAGGGGCGGGTGCAGCGCGGCCTTGGCGATGATCCACGCGCCTGTGCCCAACAGTCCCACGCTGCTGAGCACCGTGGCCGCGCCCAACAGCACCGACGCGAGCACCATTTTCCAGAATGGCGTCACCATCGCGAGCAGGCGGCGGAAGACAGCCCATTGGGTGAGGGAAGTTTGCTTGGAGGCCATTGTCCTCAATTTTACCCTACTGGCGTCTTGGTTTTGAGATGCGCGTTTTTCGCCCTGTTGCCCACCGCCGCGGAAACAAAAACAGGCGAGGGATTTTTCCCTCGCCTGTTGCTGTGCGCAAAGGGGAAGTGCTACGGCACCCGGCGGAAGTTGATAAGGGTGATGTTTTCTTCGCAGGTGTCGTGGGTGTCGAAATACACCATGGGCGAAATGGGAAGCCCGTTGGGATCCAGCAGTTGGATGTAGAGGGTGTGGTTGCTGGCAATGGGATGGTCGGACAGTTGAATTTCAAAGCCGCCGGGCCCGAAATTGGTTGCTGTGCCGCTGATGGCGTAGAGTTCTACCGGTGTGCCGGCCAGTTCCCCGCGCACCATCACGTTGACCACCACCGGTTGGCCGGTTGCATCCAACACCTGCCCAGCCACGCTCAGCCAGTTACACCCCTGATCGCTGTGGAAGACCTGGCTGGTGGTGTAGGTGGGGGTGCCAGGCTGGAGTTCGTAGGGGAAGGGCGTGGGGGTAAGGGTAGGCTCAGGCGTGGGGCCTACCGGCGTTGGCGTGGGCGGTTGGGTGGCCGTCGGCGGGATGGCCGTGGGCGTAATGGTGGGTGAAGGCGTCCACGTGGGCGGCAGGGTGACCACCGGCAGGGTTGCCGTGGGCGAAGGGAAACTCAACGCCGGCGGCAACGTGGGCGGCGGGAAGGGGTTGAAAGCCACGTATGGGTTGACAAAAATGAGCATAAAGCCGCTCAACAGGCATAAGGTGCTCAACAAAACCAACGTGGTGAGCACGTTCCAAATCAACCCCGAACTGGGCTTTTTGTTTTTCGAATCGTCGTCAATAAAATCCAGGGACATGAGCACTCTCTCCGGCTAAGGCGTCGGCGTGAGGAGGACTTGGATGTGGCTTTCGGCACGCCGTTTTTGCAGCCAAGCCTGAACGGCATCTAACTGCAATTTTCGGCGCACTTCGGGCGCAAGGGGGTGCATCTCACGGGCTTCGACGCGGATGATGTGATAGCCCAAGGGGGTCTGGATGATGTCGCTTATCTGGCCTGGTTCCAGGGCAAAGGCTGCTTCTTCCAGTGCTTTTTGCGAAAGATACCCTTGGGGGAACCAACCTAAATCTCCCCGCCCTTGGGGATCATAGGCTGCGGCCAGGGCTTCAAAATCCTCGCCGTGGCGCAAACGCGCCAACACGGCTTCAGCCTCTTGTTTATTATATACTAAAATCTGCCGCACATGCACCTGCTCCATTTGCTGAGGCACCTGCTCTGCCAGGTGTTGCACCATCCAGGCCGCGGCTTGGGCTTGTTTGAGGGCTTCCAGGAAGCTTTCGCGGGTGTAGCCTTGATGGGCTAAATAGTCTTGCAAGGCGGCTTCACTGCCGGCTTCCTGTACGGCTTGTGCCCAAAGTGTGGCGTCATCTGGCGGGGTAAAGCCTTGTTGGTAAGCGGCCTCAGCCAACAATGTGCGGTTGATAAGGTCATCCAGCACCCACTGCGGCGCGTCTTCGGGTGTTGCCAGTTTTGTGCCAACTTCGGCCATCCCTGCCTGGAAGCGGGCTAATTCGGCCTGGTAGGCCGCCAGGGGAATAGGTGTGCCGTTGACCACCGCGGCCAGGGGGATGGGGGTGGGGGAAGGTTGGAACGGCGTCGCGCTGGGGGATGGCGTGGCGGTGGGCTGAGCCAGCGGCGTTTGAGTGCAGGCCGCGGCCAGCATGAGCAGAGCCACCCCCAGGGTCCGTCGGAAGCGCTTCCGCAGGGCGTCATTCATAGCGAATTGGCTCCACACCATCTCGGGGGGTCGGCTTTTCTCGTTGGAAGCCTCGCGGGTAGTAAAACGTTTGCCGCAGTTGGTCGGTCAATGGGCTTGCGGCCATGCGGTAGCCGCGATACGTGCCCCAAAATTGCATCCAGCGGAACCAGAAAATGCTGGCCATGTTGCCCCATAGTTGGCGTTGTCGGGCCGCGTGATACAAATCGCTGGCCACGTTCGCGGAAAACAGGCGGATGAAATCCCACAGCGAGAAGCGCGCTTCAGGGTAAAGGCGCTTGAAGGCCATGGCTTCCCGCCGGTAGCGGTTGAACACTTTGCGGGGCGTTTCTTCGTGCACGTGCACGATCTCAGCCTCGGCCACGTAGGCCAGCAGGTAGCCTTCTTCCAGGGCCCATTTGGCCCAGGCCAGGTCTTCCAGGCCGGTCAGGGTTTCGTCGTAGGGGTGGCGTTCCCACAGCGCGCGGCGGATGGCCGCGTTGGCGTTGTTGCAGAAAGGATGCTGTTGCCGTAGGTTGGACTGTTCCGGAAACCAGCGCGCGAAGATCTGATGCTCGGAAAACTTGGTGCGATGGTCGCCGCGCTGTTTGCCATAGGTGAGGGCGATCTGCGGGTCGGCAAAGGGTTCCAGCAGGCGTTCTAACCAATCAGGATATACCGGATAGACGTGCGCGCTGGCCATGACGATGAATTCGCCTCGCGCGTGCTGAATGCCCAAATTAAGGGAGCGGCCAAAGGTGAATTCCTCTGGCCGAATATGGACAACCTGCACTGGGTAGCGGCGGGCAATGGCCACGGTGGCATCGGTCGAGCCGGAATCCACCAGGATGATTTCAAAATCCTGCATGGTCTGCTGCATGATGCCTTCCAGCAGACGGCCGATGTGTTTTTCTTCGTTGTACGCACGGATGACGATGGAGCACCGAGGGTTACCAGTCATTGTCTTGTTCGTATCCTAAGCGGATGAGCAAATCGCGGGTTTCTTCTTTGAAAAGTTGCTTGAGTTCGTCGTCGAACCAGTCCTTCCATTCGCCGGGCAAGCCCTTGCGAAACGTGCCGGATCGTTGGGGGCGGATGGCGGCTTCCAGTGCGTCCAGCGCCTGTTCGCGAGGCAGGGTAAGTTGCCAGCCGCCACGCTGTTGCACAAAGTCCAAAATGCGCCCCAGGGTTTCCCGACGGTTGAGCACCAAATCTTCAAAGCGCACAGGAAGCACTTCGGGGTGCTCCAGCCAGGGAAGGTAGTTGACGTACTGCTCCCAAGTGGAGCGCAGGTGGCTGTGGGGCAGATCCATGCCTTTGATGATGGCGCGCAGGCGGGCTTTGGGGGTGGTGAGTTGCTCGCGGAACACCTGGTGAAAGTCGTGTTCCAGTTGGCGGTCGGTGATGTAATGCATGAGCGAGACCGCAACGTCTCTGGGGTCGCGGTAGATTAGCATAGAAGCCCAACCTGGTGAGGTCAGAATTTCAACAAAGCCGTGCTCCGCGGGCAGGTAGCCGTAGCGGATGTCGCCGGGTTGCATTTTGCGTAGTTGTTCGGCCATTTCTTCCCAAGAGCGTTTGCGGTTGGCCGCGTCGCGGTTCACAGGTGGCATGCCGGGCACCACAAACGGCCCAATATCGGCAAAGCCTTGCAAAATTTGGTGCAACAGATGCGAACCTGACTTGGGAATTGCGTTTCCAAACAAACGCGGGGCTGTGCGCAGCGCCTCAGCCCCCCAACGCCTCTGGGCCTGCCAGCGCCGCCACTGCCAGCGCAGCCAGCGGGCGCTTTCGTCTGCTTTGTCCCAAACAATCATTGGCATGAAATGCTACCGTCCTCTCTCAGTATTGCACTCGGAACAGCCCAACCAGGACGCCATCGTAACGATACTGCTCCAAGTTCACCAGATAAGGCGCCAAGGTGTCTTTGTAGGGCGCCATGTGCTTCACCCAATAGCCGGCAAACACATACTGCACGTGCAGGTGATGCAAGTAAGGCACAATTTTACCCTCTTGCCACGCGTGAAGATAGGCTGGCGTGCTAATCAGCCCATCCAAATTGATCACACGGCGGTCATGCACAAAATAGCCCAGCGCACCCGACCCCGGCGCGCCGATCACCGCGCCTTTTTCGGTGTGGGCTTCGACCCAGCGTGCAGTGTGCAGATAAACGTGCTCATGGGCATTGTACCAGGGAAAAGCCTCCAGCCACCAGCCTCCCAAAATGATCAACAGCATTCCCGTGCCCAAATAGGCGGTTTTGACGCGCTGGCTTGCAGGGATCCGCTGGCTGAGTTTGCTGAGTGCCCAACCAGCCAGGATAGCAGCGGCCAGTCGTTCGGGGGTCCAATACCAGGGGCGCAAGGGCATGATGCCGGAAAAGACGCGCATATATGCCCAATGCGCCATCACGCCGCCCAGGAAGGGGGCCAAAGCGGCTTGGGAAAAGTGCGTTTTCAGATCAGGCCAGCGGCGGAACGCGGCCCGAAGCCCAGCGATACCGCCTAAGAGCGCGGCAAACGCGGCAGTTAGGGCCACGGCCAGCCGCCATGAGGGCAGGTATTGCGCCCACAAACGCGGCCATTGGGTGAGAGGGGTGTGCGCCCAGGTGGTGAGGAAATTTGCCAGCCGATAGCGCCAGGCGCGGCCATAAGGTGTGCCCATCAGACTTCCCCACCAGGCTTTGACCTCGGAGCTGATGGGCATCCAGGAACCCACGGCCACATACCCCCAAACCAGAAACGCGCCCACGCCCAGCAAGCCAGGCCAACCAAACCACCACATCATCCGCACCAGCCTTTTTCCCCGCAGGCCCTCTTGCCACCAGCGCCAAATCAGCGCCAACCCTACCACAGCCACGATGAGCGCGTTGTCCAGCCGAGCCAACATCGCCAGCGCCGCGGCCCATCCCAGGACGCGCACAGCCCGGCCTTCTGTGGGATGCGCCCAGACCCGCATCAACATGCGCCAAAATACGATGAGGGTGAGCGCGTTGAGTGAGGTTTCCATCCCTCCTGCGCTCAGCGCCACGTAGGAAGCAGGCCAAAGCGCCCAAAATGCAGCTACCAGCAGGGCAACCTCTGCACCCCAGAGGCGTTTACCCGCGCGGTAAAGTGCCCAAGCCGAAGCCGCTACCAGCACGCCCACAATAACCACCAACACCCGCAGCGGGAGCACATCGCCCACCCCGCGGGCCAAAGCAAACACCGGCACACAAACGGCCATCCAAAGCGGATGAAAACCGTTGGTCGTGCCGGTGCCGTCGAAAGTCATGCCCAAACCGTGGGCGAAATTTTGGGCTGTTTTGAAATAATAAAAGGCATCGTCGTAACGATACCAGTTGAGCAAGGAATTGGTGGATGTCGTGGCCAGATAACCGTGCATTAGAACAATCGCCAATGCTACGCCCCACATCAGGTGGTCGGCAGTGAGCCTTTGGCGACCTTGGTTCATACCTCCTCCGGCATCACCAGCGGCTTGCCTTCCAGAATGCCATCCCGCAATACCCGCATGGTGGTGCTGTGTTCGGGCAACAGGGTTTGGGGCGGGAACGCTTTGAGCCGCACGTAGCCCCGCTGGCTGGGGATGTCTTCCAGGAAGGCGTCAAAAGGCAAGGAAACCTTGTAGAGTTGGTAATACAGGAAACGGCGGGCGTTGCGGCGGAAGGCTTCGGGCGCGGGAATTTCATCGCCTGCCGCGGTCAGAAATTCCTCGGCCTGCTGGCGGAAGGCTTCCCGGGTGCGGGGGAAGAACACGATGGGGTATTGGGTGAAGCGCGCCTTGCCCGCACACAGCACGGCCTTGCCCAACAGCACGGCTTCCAGGCCAATGGTAGAGTTGTAAACCATCACGAATTTGGCCCGGCGGATGAGTTCGTAGGAATTGAGGAATTCCTGGGAATCCACAAAGACCACGTTGGGCAGGTTTTCCACCCCGCGGGCGCGCGCCCAATCACGCACGCTTTCCCGCGCGGCTTTGCCAGGACGCTGTTCGTCAGGGTGGGCACGGATGACGAACAGGGTTTCGGGATGCGCGCGAGCGATTTCCAGCACCTCGTCCAGCCAGGCAAACATGTGAGGGAACACCACGTTAGCGTGGGGCTGGCTGGTGTCGAAAATCACGTTGGTAAACACGGGCACGATTTGCCGAAAGTTCGCGGCTTTTTGCAGGAAATCTTCGTCCAGGC
>JAADCW010000088.1 GCA_013154225.1 Chloroflexota bacterium | reverse complement strand
TCACCCCCGTCCCCTCTCCCTTTGGGAGAGGGGAGAAAGTCGCCCGCTGTTGTTGCTCTGGAGGGCCTGTAACCTGCGTAACATCTCATGCAAACCCGTTTTACAGGATTTCCAGGCGTTGCCCAACTTTTGTGTCAGGTAGCCAGGCGGGCTTTTTTGCGTTTGGTGGTGCGTGGATGGCCGGGTAATTTTGCCTTACGCCCAAAGAGGGTGCAGGCTTTGCCCAGGGCCTTATTTGGATGAGGGAATGTAGCGGGCAATTTTGCGGGCCAGGTTGACCACCGGCATGGTTTGCAGCCAAACCTTGCCAGGGCCGGTGAGGGTGGCCAGAAACAGCCCTTCGCCAGAGAAGAAGATGTTTTTCAGCCCTTTGACCCGTTCGATGCTGTAATTGACCGTGGGTTCAAAGGCCGCGATGTGGCCGGGGTCAATCTTGAGGGTTTGGCCTGCCTGGAGGGTGTATTCCCGCACTTCGCCAGGGATTTCCAGAAAGGCCACCCCAGGCCCGGTGATCTTCTGCAAAATGAAGCCCTCACCGCCGAAAAAGCCCGTGCCCAGGCGCTTGCGGAAGAGCATTTCCAGCGTGACCCCTTCCTGCGCGCACATGAACGCATCGCGTTGGGCAATGATGCTTTGCCCCGCGGCCAGTTCCAGGGGAACGACTTTGCCCGGCGCTTCAGGGGTGAAGACAACCAGGCAGCGGTTCCCCTTGCATGTGTAGGTGGTCATAAAGAGCGATTCCCCTGCCAGCGCGCGCCCCAGCCCTTTCATCAAGCCGCCCTTGGTGCTGGTGTCCATTTCTACCGCGCCGCCCATCCAGGCCATACCGCCCGCTTCGGTGAAGACGGATTCGTTGGGGCCTAAGATGATGTCCAGTGCCTGCATGACCGTGCCGGTAATTGTGTATTCCATCAAGTGCTCCTTTCACGTCTTGGGGTGCCGTCGAGGTTGAAGAAATAAATTTTGTGGAGACATAAGCAGTATAGCACATTGGGCTAAGGTGTGGGGGTGGGTGCAGGTGGTGTAGGAAGCACGCTCAAGTAGTTGGCAACGGTCCAACCGCCGCGGTTGGGATCTTTGGGAGAGACCAGGCGCCACCACGTGTAGCCATCGGCCACATGGGGGCCTTCGACCACCTGGAAGATTTCGTTTTCCTTGGCCAGGGCCAGGATGTCGCTTTTGAGCCCAGGTGCGGAGCGCAGGCGAAGCCCATCGCCGCCTGTGCCGCGAATTTGGATGTAAGCCCCAATCACAATGCTACCGTTGGGGGGCGGTGGCGGCGCGATGGGTGTGGGCGTGGCCGTGGGTTCCAGGCCCGGCAGGATCATGGGCGTGGGCGTAGATGTTGGCGCGGCAATTACCGTGACCACCGCGGGACCAACCGCGTTTTGCGGCGCGGGCGGGTTCCCCAAAAACAGGAACGCGGCCAGACTGCCGGCCAAAGCCAGCCCGATGATGCCTGCTGCCAACCAGATCCACGGATCACGCCAGGGTTTCATGCTTCCTCTCAAAAGTTGGGTTTAGGGCAGAAGGAAGAAGGCCAAAGCCAGAATGGTGTAAACAGCCAGTAGTTCGACGCCTTCCAACCAGTTGGATTCACCGTCCATAGAGACCAGGGACATGATGAGCACTGCTGCGGCCAAGGCCATGATTTCAAAGGGGTGGAAGATGAGCGTCAGCGGGTGCCCCAACAGCAGGCTGATGAACACCAGCGCGGGGGCCACAAACAGTGCAATTTGCAGGCTGGAAGCGATCGCGATTTCGACGCTCAGGTCCATCGAGTTGCGCAGGGCCTGCTGGACGGCTACCAGGTGCTCGGCCACATTGCCGATGAGGGGGATGAGGATGATGCCCAAGAAGAATTCCGAAACGCCGAATTGGGCGACCACGTGTTCCACCGAGCCCACCAGCAGTTCGGAGAGCACGGCCACGCCCACAGTGGCAACCCCCAGCAGGATGAGCGCATCGCGCACGGGGCGGGCGTGGGCCAGGTGTTCGGGGTCGGCTTTGTGTTCGGGGGAGGTTTGGTGATTGTACAGCAGGTAAAGGGCATACAAGAGCAGCATGACCCCTGCCACCCCCATGCTAAACGCCTCGACTTTGGTGCTCCCTAAGTCGCCAATGGCACTGCTCACCAGTGAGGGGATGGCCAGGGCCATGATGGCCAGCACGGCCAAAATGGCGCTGTTGCTGACATGGCGCTGGTCAAAGCGTTGCCGTCCGTGCTTGATGCCGCCCGCGAGCATGGATGCGCCCAGCACCAACAGCAGGTTCCCCAGGATGGAACCGGTAATGGAGGCTTTCACCAGGTCCAACAGCCCGCGTTTGATGGCAAAGAGGGTGATGATGAGTTCGGCTGCGTTGCCCAGGGTGGCGTTGATGAGGCCGCCCCAGCGTGGGCCGGTGTGCACGGCCAGGTCTTCGGTGGCTTCGCCAATGATTTGCGCCAAAGGCACCACGCCCAAGGCAGAAAAGAGGAAAACCAGGCTTTCGTTCCAGTGTAAGAAGTGTGCGATGAGGGCTAAGATGACGAAAATCAAAAGGCCGTAGAGAGGATTCTCTCGCAGGATGGTTCGGACTTTCATGGCTTGCTCCTTGAATAGAGATTTAATCCCCCGAGGATGAGGGGAGGAAACCAGGTTAGTGGGTCCCCTTGTCGTAGGTTACGTCTTCGGATGCGTAACGAAAAAGGGTTTCACCGCCCGGCGGCACCAGCAAGCGCAGCGCGCGCGGGCGGACGGTGATCCAAATTTGGTGGGCTTCGCCGTTGGGTTCGCCGTCGGTGTGCATCACCAGCGGGCGCTCGCCGCTCAGGCGGGCTTGTCGGAAGCGCAGGCGCGCGACGCCTTCCGAATGCAGGTGCTTGTGGGTCAGCACTTCCAGCAGACGCTGGGCAATGTCGGCCAGGTTTTCCGCATAGAAAAGCCAGAGGTCCATTTCGCCGTCGTCCAAATAGGCATCGGGCGAGATTTCGGTTACCCCGCCTGCATAGCGGCGGATGTTGGTGGCAACCGCGAGCACAAACGTGCCTTCCACCTGCTGGCCGTCGGTTTCCACTTCCAGCCGCAGGCCCGACCAACTCGCGGTGTTTTTGATGGCCGAAAGCACATACTGCGGGAATGTGAAAGGCTTTTCCCAGCGGGAGCGGGGTTCGACTTCGTTGACGATCACTGCATCCAGCCCTACGCCGGCCCACATGAGGAAGGGGCGGTCGTTGCAAATGCCGACATCGGCCCAATAGGCCGGCGCGTTGGCCAGGCGGCGTGCGCTTTCTTCCACCGCGTCCCAGCGGGTGAGGGAAGGTGTGGGCAAATGGAGATCTTGCGCCAAGACGTTGGCCGTGCCTGCAGGAAGTACCCCCAGAGCGGTGCGGCTGCCCATCAGCCCGGCGGTGGCCAGGTTGATGGAGCCATCGCCGCCTGCAATGAAGAACGCGTCGGCATTGGCTTGGGCGGCTTCTCGCGCTAACGTGGTAATGTGATTTGCGGATTGCGTGGCTTGAAGGTTGATTTCCCAGCCGTGCTCCTCCAACACGGCTTTGGCTCGGTTGATGAAAGGCCGAATGGGCACACGCCCCGCAGTAGGATTGTAAACCAGATAAGCGTAAGGCATGAGAAAACCTCTTGGAACATGAGCGGCCAACAGCCGCTTTATGGGCAAGGAAATGCAATAATAGATTGTACCCGAAATCCGCGTTTGCTGGGCGGTATTTGTACGGGCGGGGAGCACCTAAAAATCCATCCGAAAACTTCCTATGAATGGCGTATCCAACGATTACGCCGCAGAAAAAGCCCGCGCTCTCTGGAAGAAGGCTTGAGGTGAGGGCGCAAGCCAAAATCGTGTTATCGCCTTGCCTGGCCGTTATGGGTGCGGGACGATGGCTTTGCCTGGACAAGAAGAGAATGCCCAGGGGCGCTTGCAATCCCTTCTTGCTTCGGGTATCCTTAACCCGCATGTGATTGATCGGGCGCGCGCCCGCCAAAGGAGCCGTTATGGAAGCATTGGAAACACAAGAAGGCCTTTCGGAAGAACCTTCCTTCACCCAACATCCTGAGATTCTGACCACGCTGGTAGCCCGCATCATGCGCGTGGAAAGCGTGACGTGGGGCGATCCTCAGCGGCAGGGTTGGCTGGTGCGTTTTCGGGGGCAAATTTTGGGCGATACCGAAGCTGCCTATGCTCAACTGGAAAGCGCGCTCAAGCCTTATGAGATAACCCCTCTCTTTCGGATGGGCCGCGGTCACAAGCACGAAGTGCTGCTGGTGCCGGGCTTGCTCAAACCCAAACCCAGCCGTGCGATTTGGAACGCGGTGCTCTTTGTGCTAACCGTGTTGAGCGTGTTGGCCGCGGGCGTGTCATATGCCTACCAAGGCCCACCCGATTTTGGCCCCGGTGCTCGCGAGGCCCTGCGGGAAGCTCTCTCTGGTGGCTTGGCTTTCACCGTGAGCCTGTTGGCCATCCTTTTGGCCCACGAATTTGGGCATTACCTGGCCGCACGTTATCACGGCACCGAAGTGACGCTGCCTTATTTTTTGCCCTTCCCCTTTAGCATTTTTGGCACGCTGGGCGCGTTCATCAGCCTCAAAACACCACCCCGCAACAAAAAGGTGTTGCTGGATATTGGCATTGCGGGCCCCTTGGCTGGGATGGTGGTGGCATTGCCTGTTTTGCTCATTGGCCTGCACCTTTCGCCGGTACAGCCTTTGCCCACTTCCCTTCCCGAGGGGAGCGGCTTGATGCTGGAAGGGAATTCTATCCTTTATCTTTTCAGCAAATGGCTGGTGTTTGGCAAACTGCTCCCCGCACCGGTGGATTACGGCGGCCTTTCACCCGTGCTCTATTGGCTCAAGTTTTTCTTTACGGGGCATCCGATTCCGTGGGGTGGGCAGGATGTGTATTTGCATCCCGTGGCCTGGGCAGGTTGGGCTGGCTTGCTGGTGACCGCGTTTAACCTGATTCCCTTGGGCACGCTGGACGGTGGGCACGTGCTCTATGCTTTTCTTGGGGAAAAGGCCCGCAACCTGTTTTGGCCTCTGCTGGGCGGGTTGCTCTTGTTGGGGTTTGTGTGGAGCGGGTGGTGGTTTTGGGCGTTTTTGCTGTTTTTCTTGGGGCGGGCTTATGCCGAGCCGCTGGATCAAATCACACCTTTGGACGGCAAACGGCGGGCTTTGGCCATCGCGGGGATGGTGCTGTTGGTGTTGGTGTTTACGCCTATTCCTTTGCAGGTTGTGTCGGCTTTTTAGTGAAGGAGCAGTACTGTGAAGCAAACGCGCGGGCGTTGGCAGGGCTTGTTGGCCGCGGTTTTGGTGGCGGCTGTGATAGGGCTTTTGACGTGGGTCAACGTGCGTTTTGCCTATCAAAATCCTGGGGGAAACGATTTCCTCACCCGATGGGTGGGAACGCGCGCTTTGCTTTTTGAAGGGCTGAGCCCCTACAGCGATGAGGTGGCTTTGCGCATTCAACAGCGGGCGTATGGCCGGCCCGCGCGCGCGGACGAAGACCAAATGCGGATGGCTTATCCCATCTATTCGGTTTTGATTTTTGCCCCCTTTGCCTGGATTGCCGATTATCCCCTGGCGCGCGCGGTTTGGATGACCGCGCTGGAAGTTTTGCTCTTGGCCCTTTTGGCCCTTTCCCTTCGTTTGGTGCGCTGGAAACCTTCAACGCCCCTGTTGGGGATGTTGTTGCTTTTTAGCCTGACCTGGTATCACGGTGTGCGCGCGGTGATTAACGGCAACGCGGTGGTGTGGGTGGCCTTTTTCCTCACTGCGGCGGTGTGGGCTTTAGAGGAACGCCGCGACGCGTGGGCTGGCGTGTTGCTGGCGCTGGCAACAATCAAGCCCCATTTAGCTCTGTTGCCTTTGCTTTTTGTGTTTGGATGGGCGTGGTTTCAACATCGGCGCAAGGTGATTGTGTGGACTGTGGGCACGGTGGCGGTGTTCAGCCTGGCGGGGATGTTGGTGGTGCCCCAGTGGGTCTTGCAAAATTTGCGGGAGGTGTTGGCTTATACCGACTACACACCGCCCACCACCATCCAGGATGCACTGCAAGGCTGGTTCCCTGAATGGGGAACCACACTGGGCTGGGCGCTGACGCTGGCGTTGGCGGGTATGCTGGTTTGGGTTTGGTGGCAGGCGTGGCAACAGGTCGCGTTCCCTTTGTGGACTTATGCTTTGACTTTGGTCGCGAGCCAGTGGATTGGCATCACCACCGACCCGGGGAATTTTATTTTGCTCTTTTTGCCTTTGATTTGGGTGTTGGCGCGGCTGGCGCGCCGCTTTGGCGAGCGGGCTGCATGGGTGTTGTTGGGTGT
>JAADCW010000130.1 GCA_013154225.1 Chloroflexota bacterium | reverse complement strand
CGCCGCGCGGTGTATCGCTTCTTCCGCGACACAGGCGAAGCCGGCGTGGATATTTGCCTGCTCTCCCTGGCTGACGTGCTGGCAACCTACGGCCACACCCTCCCCCATGATTTTTGGCAAGCCCATCTGGAAACCATCCGCACCCTGCTGGAAGGCTGGTGGGAACAACGCGAATCCGTGGTCACGCCGCCGCCCCTGCTCTCGGGGCATGACGTGATGCAACAGTTGGGGCTTGACCCCGGCCCCACGGTCGGCGCGTTGCTGGAAGCCCTCCGCGAAGCCCAGGCCGCGGGCGAAATTCACACCCCCGAAGAAGCCCTCGCCTTTGCCCGACGCTGGCTTGCCGAGCATCAAAGCTAATTACGGCCCCGCACGCCTGGGCGGGAAACAACAAGGCAAAGGCGCTTCCCAAGCGCGGCGCGCTGCGCTTCGTGCTCAACCCAAGGTCAAAAGCACGAAACGCAGCACAAAAGCATAAATTGGAGCAAATGCGGCTGGTTTAGTCGTCGTACAACACCGTAGGCTCTGCGTAATAACGCACGCCTTTGGCGGCCAAGCGTTCCTTCAACCAGGCCTGAAGGCGTTCACGCTTTGCCTCCAGCGGCGCGTCAGATGCGAGTTCTTCCAAGGGGTAATTCACCCGCAGAGCCCGCGGAGCCACGATGAAGCGCGTAATTCCTGGCGGGAAGAGATGCCCTGCCGAAACCAGCTCCTGCACTTCGCGCACTTTGAACGGCGGGAAAATCACCACACCGCTAATCTCCGGATACAGCGACTTGAGCACCTGCGCATCATGCTCGCCTGTGCGGTCAAAGGAAGCCATGCCTTTATAGGCCGCGACAGCCGCGTTGAGCATATCCAGCATTTCTACCTGGTCGGAAATCGCCGGCACGGAAAACACCCGTCCATCGGGCAAACTCAACACCAGGAGCAGTTTCCGCTCGTGCAGGGCCGCGATGCTCAAAGCCAGCGAAACCGAAGGCCGCAGGCCGGGCAGGGTTTCCTTCAACGCGGCCAGCAGGTCCTCCGAAGACACCCCCCAAACCACGTGATTCCACGTCCGCAACGAAAGCCCTGGCGCATCAGGTTCCACAACCTGGGTGATGATGTGGGGAATGCCTAACATTTTGACGGCCATAAGCCGATTGGTGCCGTCCAAAATCATGTACCGCCCACTGCCATCGTGAAAAGGCGTCACAATGGGCGGGTTGCGCAGCACGCCGTGTTCACGCAGGCGCTCCATCAACGGATAAGCCCGTTGTTCGTCATGATACTCGTGGGGAACAATGTCCTTGACCGGCAAAATATCCAGCGTGGGAAGCGTCATCTCCATGCATTGGCTCCTTGAAACAAAATTATGGACACGCATTTTGAAGATGTTGCTGAAAAGTTCGGGCGAACTCGTGCCGCCCGGAACCATCGCACTTGGCTCGGAAAAAGAGGTAATCGGTCTGCGGCGCAGTGGCAACGGCCTGGATTGCTTCCAGGCCAGGGTTGGCAATGGGCGAAGGCGGCAATCCGGGATGCAGATAGGTGTTGTAAGGCGAATCCACCTTCAGATCTTCGGCGCTCAAGGGCGAAGGCCACCAGCGGCCTGGCTTGCCCAAAGCATATTGCACCGTAGGGTCGGCCTCCAGGGGCATACCGCGGCGCAAACGGTTGAGATACACAGCCGCGATAAGGGGCATTTCATCCGCCACCTTGGTTTCGCGCTGCACAATGGAAGCCAAAATCAGCGCCTGATAAGGCGTAAGCCCCTGGTTGCGGACCTCCTGCTGCCATTGCGGCGAAAACCACTGATATGCTCGCGTGAGCATGGCGTCGAGCAAAATCGGCGTGCCCGCGTCGCGAGGGAGAACATATTTACCTGGTAAGAGGAAACCTTCCAGCGTAGCCGTAGGCGGCACGGCAAAGGGCAACGTGACCTGCTCGGCTATCGCGGTCGCGGCGAGGAAATCTTCGGGCGACAACCGCAACCCACTGGAAGGCAATGCCGCGGCAATTTCCTCACGCCGCCATCCCGGCAACACCACCAGCACGGCATCGGTTTCAGGCCGCTTCTTGAGCACCTGCACCAGGGTCATGGGCGTAAGGGGCGCATCAAAGCGGAAGCGACCCGCTTGCAAGGCCGTATCCCAGCCCTTGTAACGCAGGTAAGCCAGCCAGGCTTCGGCATCGGGGATAATGCCCGCGGCCTGCAAATGCTGGGCAATCACCGCGGCGTTTTCGCCAGGCGAGATGACAAAGGTTTTGCCCGCGGTGGTGGGGTTTGGCGTGGTCAGTTCACGCGCTGAAGTCAACAGCGTGAAGCTCAACCGCCAACGCTCCCAGGCAGAAAGGTTGGGCGAGGGCTCGCCAAAAGCCGCCTGAGCCCTGGCCGGCACCAGCCAGGCCGCCAACCCCACGATCAACGCGAGGCTCAAAGCAAGGAAAAACGCGCATCCACAACCGCGCTGCTTCATGATTCTCCAAGGGGAGCGCCAGCGTCCAGATAACTCTGCAGAATCACCGTCGCGGCCACCGCGTCGGGGCGGCGCTGACGACGGCGGGCTGTACCCATGGCTTTCCACGCGGCCAGCGCCTTTTGGGTGCTGCCGGTTTCATCCCACAGCACCACCGGAAGCCCCGAAGCCGCGCGCAAAGCCGCGGCCAGGTTGGCCGCGCGGCGGGCCTGCAACGTGGTGGGCTGCCCGTGGACGTCGGTGGCCTGCCCCACCACAATGCGCTCGGCTTGATGCTCCGCGGCCAAACGGGCAATGGCTTCCGCATCGGCCTCGCGCGATTGATGCCGCAACACGGTCAACGGCCCTGCAATGGTGCCCGTAGGGTCGGAAATGGCAAGGCCTAAAAAACGCTCACCAGGATCAACGGCTAAAATTCGCATAACACACCCGAAAAAAGGTCAGGGCTGGACCTGGACATCAATGCGCAAAGGCAAGAAAGGCAACCGAGGCCACCAGCCAGGCCAGCGGCGGATGATGGGCGGAGAAGCCAAAGGGAAAACAGTTTCCAGGCGCTGTTGGGCTGCCTCAGGCGAAAGCCCCACCACAGCCTGCCGTGCAAGTTCGCGGTCAATGGGTGCGGCAAACACCCCTTGGGCGTGAAACACCCATTCATAAGGTGCGGCCTCGCCCTGGGGGCCTGCCGCGTCGGCTTCCACTTTGAGGGTTTCAGGCACCAGCACCATCTCTTGGGGCGCAGACGCGGTCAGAGTGGTCTGAGCCAGGGCCTGCACATCCTCTGGTGCCACCAACAGCGCTTTGTAACGCACGCGCAAGGTCAGGGTGAGGGTATTGGCAGGCTGGGATTCCTTGGGCACAAACGTGCGCTCTAAATCGGTCTCGGCCTGCAAACTGGGCAGCACAATAAGCGCGTCGGGGAATTGCTTTTGCAGGGCGTCCAGGGCCTGGGCGCGCAAACTTTGCCGCAGTTCGGCTTCCAAATCGCGGTAATCGCGCGCGCTGGGGGCAGGCACACGCACCGACGCGCCTCCCGTGGCCGGGGCAGGGTTGTCGGCCGTGACCTGATAGGCCAACGGTCCTTCCAGCACACGCAAGTCATGTGCGGGGCGGTTGGCCACTTCTCCGCGGGTGATGCTTTCGGCCAGCACCACGGCTGTTGCGCCGGTTTCAGGCTGAAGGGTGGCCTCAGAAGCCGTGCGGAAGATCACTTCAGGCTGCGAAACGCTCCGCACCGTTGTGCCCGCGGGCACGCGAACCGCCTCGGTGGTCAGGTTGGTCAGCACAAGTTCGACCTCAGCCGACCGCTCAGGAAGTCGCGTGCGGCCTGTGGTGGGCTGGGTCACGCTCGCCCCCACAGTGACCGTTTCCCAACGCGCTGGCAAATGGCCGCTCAGGGTCACCGCGTGATATTCCGGGCTGATGGAAGCCTGGATGGTTGCACGCTGGGTAACGCTTTTGGGCTGCAGGGTAATTTGGGCAGAAGGGAACATGAAGGCCGCCAGGGCCAAAACAGCCAACACGCCCGCGGTAAAAGCGGCCAGGCGCTGCCACGGCTTGAGTTGCGTCCAGGGCAAAGGGCGCTGGGCCAAAGCTCGTAAGGTGTAAAGGTCCACACGCCGACGGCGGGGGCGAGGGCGGCGCACCCGTCGCCAGCGCCAAGGTTTCTGCAATGCGGCCTTTCGGTTGGGAAAGACCGGAATGCCCACCTGTTGAGCCAACCGCCGCACCCCGCGCGAACGGGTCACAATGGCGATTTGCGTGCCCAAGCGGTCGGCTGCGCGGCGCAAACGCACAAAATCCACCGTGCGGCGCACCGCGCACCCTTGCTTGGGCCAAAGCAGCAAGGCACGCGGGGCTTTAGCCCAGGCGATTTTATCTTCCAGGGCTGCCAGATCATCTAAAGGCTCAACCGTAATGAGGGCGGTTTTCATAACGCGCCAGAATTATAGCAGATTCGGGGTGCTGTGCACATGGCCGCAGGCGCAATGGCTTCTGCGCTAAAAATGCTGTTGCAAAGCCAATGCCATAAAGCAGGGGAAGAAAAAGCGCCCCACAACACCAAGGTCGGGGGCGCATTGCATCACGCTTTCGGCCGGCCAGGCACCTCGTGGTGCTGGCGACAGCGGGCTTCGTACATTTCCGATGCACCAACGATGATCACGGGGTCGTCATAACGGGCGGGCTTGCCATCAATCAGGCGCTGTGAGCGGGTCGCGGGGAAGCCGCATTTTACGCAAATGGCTTGCAGTTTGTCCACGCGGTCGGCTTGGGCCAGGAGCGCGGGCATGGGGCCAAAGGGCTCACCGCGGAAGTCCATATCCAGCCCCGCGATGATCACCCGAATGCCGCGGTCGGCCAAATCCTGGACAACCTGGGTGACTTCCTCAGAGAAAAACTGGGCTTCGTCCAACCCTACAACGGTGGTGTCGTCTCGCAAATGATCCCAAATTTCGCCAATATCTTGCAGAGGGACAGCCTCAAAGGCAGAACCCGCGTGAGAAGCCACCGCGGTTTCTGCATAGCGCTTGTCCAGCGCGGGTTTGAAAACCTGCACCTTTTGCTTGGCGATCACAGCCCGCCGCAAACGGCGGATGAGTTCCTCGGTCTTACCGCTAAACATGGGGCCGGTAATGACCTCAACAACACCTTGCAAATGCCGCATGAAAACCCTCCTAAAAAATATTTTTCTGTTTTTGCCTCACGCCGCATCGTCCCTGTGCTCAGCATACCAAGCGCGCAAACGCGGCGCGACTTCTTCCAAAGGCCAAATTTCTGCCTCGCCTTGCCGCGGCTTGACCTCAGCCCCGCCCTGCTTGAGACTGCGCTTTCCCACGGTGACCCGCCACGGAAGCCCAATCAAATCCGCATCGGTAAATTTGACGCCAGGGCTGGCTTTGCGGTCATCGTAAAGCACGGTCAAGCCCTCGTCTTGCAACGCCAGATAGACGGCTTCGGCAATCTCTTCGCCGCCCCGCAGGGCAATCAAGTGGACATCGTAAGGCGCCAGCATGGGCGGCCAGGCCAACCCATCCTCAACCCGAGCGTGTTCGGCCAACGCGGCCACGGCCCAGGCCAGATCCACATCAGCCACAGCCACGCCCACGGTTGCGGCTTTGCCTTCAGGGGTCAGATAGGTCACATCCGTGGCAAGGCCGCGGCTATGGGTCACAGGCCAGGCCAAAACCGCCTCCAGCGGACGCCCGCAGTGCGGGCAGGGATCGCCTGGCTGTGCAGCCACAATGTCGGCCACCATGTCGGCCTGGAAATCGCGGCCGTAATTGACACCCGTAAAGTGATAGCCTTCCCGATTGGCGCCAGCCACCAAATTGGGGCTCAGAGGGATCAGATCGTCCACCACAACCACGGCATCGTGCACCTGGATGGGCGAAGCATAGCCAGGCACCGCGCCCGCCCGTCGGATGTCGTCCTCATCGGCCGGCTCCAGCCCCACGCCGCCCAACAAGCGCGAAAGTTTGGGCAGGGAAACTTGCATATCCCCGCGCACCACGGCAAACACCAACCGCGGGTGAGACTCCTGGGTGCGCAGGAACACCGCTTTAGCGGTTTGGCTTTCGGGGATGCCCAAAAACTCAGCCAGGGCCTGGATGGTGCTGGCGTGCGGCGTGGCAACAGGGGTCAGGGGCTGGGGTGCTTCGTCCTCGGGGTGCGGCTTTTCCCGCGTTGCCCAGGGCTGGGGTGCGGCATAACCGCACGCGGGGCAGCGCAAAGCCTCCTGGCCGTGGGCTGCGGGCGCCAGCCCCCAGCGGGCTTCCGCGCCTTCGCCAGGGAACAAGGGCAAACCCAAGCCTTCCAGGACTGCTTCCCACTGGCCTTGGATTTGCGCCGCGGTTTCACGCGCGGCCTCCGGGTCAGACGCGAGCACCCACGCGGTGAGGCGTTCCCCTGTGTGGCTCAGCAAACAGCGAGGCAAGTGCCGATACGATGGCACGTGAGCTTCCAGCAGGCTGGTGAGCGCGTCGGCAAACGAGGCCAAATCTGCACGGGCTACATCGGGGAAGGCCACGTGCTGGGGTGCCTGCGAAGCAGTGACGGCCTCCAGAAGCGTAACCAAACGCGCTCGAAGACGCTCGCCCAAAGGAAGCCACCATCGCGTGTCGCCAAACACATGCCAGTATGCCCCCCGCACCAGCCAATGGCGTCCATCTTCAGGCGGATAGCGGGGCACCTGCCGCTGGGTTTGGCCAAATTGCGCGCGCAATCGCATCACAACACCTCACAATCTCAGGTCGTGCTCTGGGTAACGCCTACGAAAAGCAACTTTTTAAGGAAAGGACATTGAAGATAAGCGGGGATGTCAAGCCTCAAACAGCCGTGCGAGCGTTTGGCAAACTGCCATAGAAAACCCCGCGCGTTGCCGCGCGGGGGTGAGAAACGACCAGCAACTGCAAGTTAGACCTCGTCGTCCCACAAATCGTCGTCGAGAAAATCGTCATCGTCTAAGAGATCGTCGTCCAATAAATCGTCGTCCTCATCCCAATCGTTGAGTAGTTCGGATGTGGGTTTGTAGGTGAGGCAGCCGCGGTCGGGATCAATTTCCACTTCCGCGGCCGTGCAGTAGTGGTCATCCAAAAAGACGCAATCCTCATACGCGCAACGAATGCGGGGCATAGAGCGCCACCTCCTCTAAGATGCTCGCTCAGGCCGTTTCAAGAGGCTCTTTGAGCAGGCGAATGATAGCCAAAATCAGCAAAAAAAGCAAGATTGTGGCCGAAACTAAGCAGTACGGGCAAAACGCATGAATGACATAGGCTTCCAGATAGGTCAGATAGGCGGAATAAAGCACGCCTGCGAAAGTCAGGGCAAACACGGCCATGGGGGCGTAGGCTTTCCCCAGCGGGTGGCGCCGCTCAAACCACAACAAGGCCAAAATGGCCACATAAGTGAGGGCGCCCAGCAAGGCAATGGGAATGCCGTGAATTTCGGCATACGGGCTTGTGTTGACGGTGTAGCAATCGCCCACACCGGCGCACATGGCCTCGTGATGGGTGAATTTGAGGATGGTCAGATAGGTCGCGTCGGCCAGGCCCAGGAAGGCCAGCACGACGGAAGCCCAATAAGTTTTGGTAGCAGGTTGGGTGTTCATTGTAACCTCCGAAGCAAAGCCGCGTAGGCGGCAAAGGGTAAAAAGCGCCTCGCGCCTCAGCCCGGACGATAGCGGAAAGCCTCCAGCACATTAGGCAGGCTTTCCAGGCGGGTGAGGACGCGGCTTAACTGCGCAATGTCTCGCACGCTGAGCACCAGGTCAATAATGGCCTGGCCGGTCTTATCCGACACTTTGACCTGCACCTTCTCAATGTTGACGCCTTCGTCGGCAATGGCGACGGCGACGTCTTTCATCAGGCCCTCGCGGTCATACGCCCGCACCCGCACCGGCACCGCGTAGGCCTGGGTGGGCACCCCCCACGAAACCTGCACTAACCGCCCCTTGTCTTGCACGCGTAGGATGTTGGGGCAGTCCTGGCGGTGGATGGTCGCACCGCGCCCGCGGGTAATGTACCCCACGATGGGGTCGCCGGGAGCGGGGTTGCAGCACTTTGCCCGGTGGATGAGCATACCCTTGAGGCCCATGATGGTGACTTCGTCGCCGGTTTCCACAGGGCGGGTGGGTTTGGCCGAAAGATGGAAGGCTTGCTTGGCTTGATCCACCTCGGCCAGGCGGTTGATGATGCGATTGAGGGAAAGGTCGCCGCATCCCACGGCCACATAGAGGTCATCCACCGAGCGATAATCAAAATATTTGGCCAAAGGTTCCAGGTTGACGTGCTCCAAGCCCAACCGCTTGAATTCCCGCTCCAACACGGCTTTGCCGTGGGCCAGGTTTTGCTCGCGGGCCTGTTTCTTGAACCACTGCCGAATTTTGGCTTTGGCCCGCTGGGTCTTGACCAGTTCCAGGTTGGGGTTGAGCCAGTCTCGGCTGGGGCCGCCCCGCCGAGCGGTCAGAATTTCCACCTGGTCGCCGGTTTTGAGTTTGTAACTGAGGGGCACCAGTTTGCCGTTGACCTTGGCACCCCGACAACGATGGCCAATTTCCGTGTGAATGTGATAAGCAAAGTCAATGGGCGTCGCGCCTGCAGGCAGGTCAATGATGTCCCCGCGCGGGGTGAAGACGTAAATCCGATCACCGAAGACGTCGGTCTTCATGCCGTCCACAAATTCGCCCGCGTCGGAAACATCCTGCTGCCATTCCATCAACTGGCGCAGCCAATTGATCTTGCGCTCAAAATCCTCGTCGAATTTGCCATCGCCCTCTTTGTAGCGCCAATGGGCGGCAATACCGTATTCCGCGCGCTGGTGCATCTCTTGGGTGCGGATTTGAATTTCCAGGATTTTGCCATCCTCAAACAGCACTGCGGTGTGCAGAGATTGGTAAGAATTGTCTTTGGGGTTGGCAATGTAATCGTCGAACTCGCCGGGGATGGGCTTCCAGCGGGTATGCACCACGCCCAACACGGTGTAGCACGTGGGAATGTCGTCCACGATAATGCGCACCCCCCGAATATCCCGCAGGCTCTCGAAGGGCACACCTTTGCGCTGCATCTTGCGGTAGATGGAATAAATGTGCTTGGGACGGCCGTAAATTTTGGCGCGGATGCCCGCCTCAGCCAGCACCTGCCGAATGCGCTCCGACACCCGTTCCAGTTCCCGTTCGCGCTCGGTGCGGCGCTCGGCCAATTTCCGGGCAATGTCTTTGTAGGCCTCGGGGTTGACATACCGAAAGGCCAAATCTTCCAGTTCCCACTTGATTTGCCAAATGCCCAACCGGTTGGCCAGGGGCGCGAAAATATCGAGGGTTTGCTGGGCAATGCGGCGCTGTTTTTCGGGCGGCAAAGAGGCCAGGGTGCGCATGTTGTGCAAGCGATCGGCCAGTTTGATGATCACCACCCGAATATCGCGGCTCATGGCCAAGAACGTCTTGCGCAAGGATTCGTTGGCCAGTTTGCGCTTGCGCTCCCATTCCGATTGGGGCGAAAGTTCCTCGGCTTCGTCTTCGGCCTCACCATCCTCGGCCTGGGCCTGGTCGGCCCGAGAAACCCGCGGAAGCGACACCAACTTGGTCACCCCATCGACCAGCGAGGCCACCTCATCCCCAAAATCGCGGCGCAAATCGTCCAGGGTGACGTCCGTATCCTCAACAGTATCATGCAAAAGCCCCGCGGCAACCACCGCGGGGGGCATACGCAACTCAGCCAAAATGTCGGCCACGGCCAGGCAATGCTGGATGTAAGGCTCACCGGAAGCACGCTTTTGGCCTTCGTGGGCCTTTTCGGCAACCCGATAAGCCCGTTCGACCAAAGCCCGGTCAGCCACAGTGTAGTAAGATGGCAGGCGTTCCAAAAGTTGCTCAATACGCATCACTTCATCCCCGGAAAAGGGCAAAGTCGGCCAAGGCGTGGGTATTATAGCGCATTTCTGGGCCTGCAACAGACCCCATTTCAAAGACCTGACAACCGACATATGGCTGTTCGGCCAGCGGATGGATGATATAATCCCTTCATGCCAAGCGTGGTGGAATATCAGGCCCATCAATACCACATCCAAACGCCGGTCTATCAAGGCCCGTTGGATTTGTTGCTCCAATTAATCGAGCGCGCGGAACTCGACATCACCAAACTGGCACTCGCGCAGATCACCGATCAATATCTGGCGCATCTGGAGCAAATGGAAGAGCGCTCGCCCGAGGAAGTTTCGGCCTTTTTGGTCATTGCCGCCAAACTGCTTCAAATCAAATCCGAGGCATTGCTTCCTCGCCCGCCTCAGCGGGAAGAAGGCGAAGAAGACCCTGGCGAAGCCCTGGTGCGCCAGCTGCGGGAATACCGCCGCTTCAAAAAAGCCGCGGCCTGGTTGAAGGAACGCCACGCGGCCGGGCTGCACGCCTACGTGCGCCTTGCACCGCCGCCCAAGATCGAAGGTCGGCTTGATTTGCGCGGGCTAACCGCCCAAGATTTAGCTCAAGCCGCGCAGCGCGTCTTTTCCATGCGCCCACGGCGGCCTTTGGGCACCGTCATCGCACCTCCCAAAGTCACCATCCGAGACAAAATCCGTCATATCGTGCGCACCCTCACCCGCCGCGGCAAAGCCACGTTTTCCGCGCTCCTGGGCCAACGCCCCACCCGCCTCGAAACCGTGGTTACTTTCCTCGCGCTGTTGGAACTGGTCAAACAGCGCCTGGTGCACGCCCAGCAAGAACAACTCTTTGGCGAAATCGAAATCTCGCCAGCCCGTGAAGACCTCACGGACGAAATCGAAATCGCATCGGAATTCGGCGAATAGCCCTGACAACAGCCCATGTCTCATCACGCACTTCTCCCTCAAACGTCGGCTTTCTACCAACAACGCAGCCAGGACGCCATTCACTGGCATCCCTGGGCGCCCCGGACGTTCCAAAAAGCCCGTGGGCTTGGCAAACCCATCTTCCTCCACATCGGCTACGGCTGGTGCCATTGGTGCGAGCGCATGGCCTCCGAAGCCTTCCGCCACCCGGCCATCGCCACCTACATCAGCCGCTACTTCATCCCTGTGGCTTTAGACCGCGACCAGCGGCCTGACCTGGCCAACGCGTTCATGCATGTCACCGCGGCCATGACAGGCAAAACCGGCTGGCCCCTCAACCTCTTTCTGACCCCCGAGGGCAAACCCTATTACGGCGGCACATACTTCCCGCCCCAGGCCGAAGTACCCGGCACACCCACCTTTCAGGAAGCCCTGGCCGAAGCCCTGCGTGCCTGGGAAGAGGACCGCGAGCGGGTGGAAGATATTGCCCAAGAAATGGCGCGGCAAATGGGCGAAGGGCTTTTGCCCTTGCTCAACAGCACCGCGCCCCTCGACCTTTCGCCAGAGCAAGCCGCGGCCGAAGCCCGCGCCAACCTGGCAAGCGAGTTCGACGCGCAAAACGGCGGGTTTGGCGAAGCCCCCAAATTCCCCCAGCCCTTGGTTTTGCTGTGGCTCCTACGCCGTGCAGAGCACGGCGACGAGCGCGCGCAAACTATGGCGCTGACCAGCCTGCTGGCGATGGCACGGGGCGGCATTTACGACGTGCTGGGCGGCGGGTTCCACCAATACACCCTGGATGCGGGCTGGCGGGAGCCCCGCTTTGAGAAAAGCCTGCCCACCAACGCACTTTTGGCCCAGGCCTACACCACCGCGTATCGCCTGACAGGGCAAGAGGCTTACCGCCAAATCGCAAGCCGCACCCTGGACTACCTCACCCATACCCTGGCCCTGCCCAACGGCCTGTTAGGCAGCGGGCAAAGCGGCGAAAGCGAAAGCCCTCCGGGCGAAGGGCGCTATTACATGTGGACCGCCGCGGAAGTGCGCGCAGCCCTACCCGTGGATGAAGCCGACCTGCTCATCGCGGCGTACGACTTAGCCGAAATCCCGCGCACCCTGCAACGGCATCTCACTGCCGAAGCTCTGGAAGCCCAATTTGGCCTGCCCACAGGGCGCGCCCACGAGCGCGTCGAAGCCGCCAAGGCCCGCCTGCTGGCCGCACGCCAGCGGCGCATGTCGCCCCCCGTGGACGACACAGCCATCACCGCCTGGAACGCGCTGGCCATTCGCACCTTTGCCCAGGCTGGCCGCGATCTTGACGCGCCGCGCTACACCCAAACCGCGGTGCGCATTGCCGAGGCCCTTCTCACCCACGTGCGCGGGGAAAACAGCCTTGGCCGCAGTTGGTATCGCGGCCAAATTGGCGAACCCGCCTTTTTGGAAGATTATGCCGCGGCCGGATGGGCACTGCTTGCCCTTCATAAGTATCAAGCCCCCCTTACTCCCGATACCACCTTTTGGCTATACGAAGCCACCTGGTTTTTGGAACAAATCGAGGCCCTCTTCGCAGCAGAATGGGGTTACTACGACACCACCCCAGCCCACAACTTCCCCTTTGGGCGCCCGCAGGAACTGCTCGACGGCGACGCACCTTCCGGCAACGCGCTTGCAGCCACCCTGCTGGCCGCTTTTGCTAAAATCACCCATCAAAACGCATTCCAGGTCAAAGCCCAGGCCATGCTCGACCCCATGATGCCCCTTTTGGTGCGGCACCCCACCGCGTTCCCCCAATGGCTCTTTGCCCTGGAATGCCTCACCACCCCCAGCACCACCTGACGACCTTGTCCGCCCGACCTTTCCAGCCTGCACCGCACCCTGACTTATCCCCATCCTGAGGAAGCAGCGCATGACACCTTCCGAAACCTCTCCTTCCAAACCCAAACCGTTGGTCATCGGCATTGCCGGCGGCACCGGATCGGGAAAAACCACCGTGGCCCGCGTCATCCTGGATCGGGTGGGCGAGGGACACATCGCCTACCTTCCCCACGATGCCTATTACAAAGACAACGGCCACCTTCCCCTCTCAGAACGCATCAAAATCAACTACGACCATCCAGATTCCCTGGAAACCTCCCTGCTCATTCAGCACATCCAAATGCTGAGGGAAGGCAAGCCCGTAGAGCGGCCGGTGTACGATTTCACCACCCACACCCGCACCAGCGAAACCGTGACCGTGCTTCCTCGCCCCATCATCATGGTCGAAGGCATCTTGCTGTTTTACGAACCCGAACTGCGCAAACTGTTCGACGTCAAAATCTACGTGGATACCGACCCCGACATCCGCTTCATCCGCCGCCTGCGCCGCGATATCACCGAACGCGGCCGCACCATGGAATCGGTCATTGACCAATACCTCAACACCGTGCGCCCCATGCATCTGGAGTTCGTCGAACCCTCCAAGCGCTACGCGGACATCATCATCCCCGAAGGCGGCTTCAACCGCGTAGCCTTAGACATGGTGGTGGCACGGGTTGACTCCCTCCTTAGGGAGCGCGGCCTGGCCTGACCCTCTAAACCCCAAGAGCATGGAAGCATGACCATCCCGCCCCAGCAGTCTGTTTCCACCACGCCAACGCAGCCCAGGGGCTGGCGGCGCTGGTGGCCCAACGCGCTGGGGATGGCCATTGTGGTCGGCTTGAGCGTGGGGCTGTATTTAGCCCAAGACCGCATCGCACATTTGCAAACCTACGGCTACCCGGGCGTCTTCCTCTTCTCATTGCTGGCCAATGCCAGCGTGATCCTGCCCATGCCCAGCCTGGTTTTGCCCTACGTGCTGGGCGCAGTGCTTTCCCCGTGGGGCGTTGCCCTGGCCGCGGGCACAGGCGCCGCCCTGGGCGAAATCACGGGCTACATCGCGGGCTGGAGCGGCAAAGCCGTGGTCGAAGATTCCCGGCGGTATCAGCAAGTCCAAACGTGGATGGCACGCTACGGCGAATGGACGGTGCTGGCTTTGGCCTTCCTTCCCCTGCCGCTGATGGACCTGGCCGGCATTGTCGCGGGAGCGACGCGGATGCCCCTGTGGCGCTTCCTGCTCTGGTGCTGGATTGGCAAAGTGCTCAAAATGCTGGCCGTGGCGGCTTTAGGCGCCTGGCTACTCTGACCCTGCGGAGTAAAGACATGGACACCCACCAACACCTCGATCACTACCTGGAAACCCACCTCGACGAAAGCATTGCAGAGCTCAGCCGGTTTTGCGCGCAACCCAGCGTGGCCGCGCAAAACTGGGGCATTGCCGAAGCCGCGGAAATGACCGCGGACATGCTGCGCGCTCGCGGCTTCCAGGTGCAAATCTTGCCCACCGAGGGCTCGCCCGTGGTCTATGCCGAGCGGGAAGGCCGCAACCGCGACAAAACCTTGCTGTTTTACAACCATTACGACGTCCAGCCCCCCGAACCCCTCGACCTCTGGGAAACTCCGCCCTTTGAGCCCACCATTCGCGATGGCAAACTCTACGCCCGCGGGGTAAGCGACGACAAAGGCCAACTCGTCGCGCGGCTCTTTGCCCTCGACGCCCTGCTCGCGACCGAGGGCGAACTCCCCTGCAATGTCAAATTCGTCATCGAAGGCGAAGAGGAAATCGGCAGCATCCATCTGGAAGACGCGGTGCGGGAGCACGCCGACTTGTTTGCCGCGGACGCGTGCATTTGGGAATTTGGCGGCGTGGGGCAAAACGACGAACCCCACCAGGTCATGGGCATGCGCGGCATCTGCTATGTGGAGCTCAGCGTCAAAACCGCGGACGTGGATACCCACTCCGGGCTGACGGGTGGCATCTTCCCCAACGCGGCCTGGCGGCTGGTGTGGGCACTCAACACCCTCAAAAGCCCTGACGAGCGCATCCTGCTGCCCGGCTTCTATGACGACGTGCAGCCGCCCAGCCCTCGAGATCTGGAACTCCTCGCGGCTCTGCCCGACCCTTCGGAAGACTACAAACGCAGCGCGGGGGTCAAGGCCTTCATCAAGGGCGTCGAAGGCGGCCTGGAAATGTGGAAAGCCGCGCTGTTTGACCCCACATGCACCATCTGCGGCCTCAAATCGGGCTACCAAGGCGAGGGAAGCAAAACCGTTTTGCCTGCGCAGGCCATTGCCAAGGTTGACTTCCGCCTGGTGCCCAACCAAAGCCCCGAGACCGTGCTCCGCCAACTGAGGGAGCACCTGGACGCCCACGGCTTCCACGACGTCCAAATCAAATGCCTGGGCGGCGAGCACCCGGTCAAAATGGATCCTGACGACCCCTTCATCAACCTGGTGGTGGAAGCCGCGCGGCCCGTGTACGGAATGCCTCAGCAAAAAATTCCCATGAGCGGCGGCTCTGGGCCGGGCTACGTCTTCCACCATTACCTGGGCGTGCCCATCGCCACAGCGGGCATCGCCTACCCCGGAAGCAACATCCACGCGCCCAACGAAAACATCCGCCTGGATTTGTACCTCAAAGGCGCACGACACATCGCGCGGGTGGTCAGCGCCTTTGCGCAGTCCCCTGAGTAACCATGACGGCTCTTCTCAACCTTTGGCAACGGTTCAAGCACGCCATTTTGGCCTTGCAGCGCGACCTGGGGGTGCGCTTGCTGGCCCTTTACGTGGCCTTTGTGCTCCCCCTCATTGGGATGGTGCTCTACTTTGACCACGTCGCCACCCAGCGCCTCCGTTCCGACGTGGAAACCGCCAACCTCACCCTGGCCAGCACCATTGCGCAGGAAACCAACCTCACCCTGGGCAGTTTGCTGAGCGCGGCCCAGCATTTGGGCTCGGAACCCGCGGTGCTGGAAAGCGACGTTGAAGGAATGCGCAGCCTCTTTGCCGCGCTGGTCAACGACCGCCCCGAGGTCAACCTGGTTTACCGCCTGGATGCCCAAGGCATCATGCGCTACCACTACCCTGAAGAGCCCATCTCCACCGTGGGCGCGGATTTCTCCTTCCGCCCCTACTTCAAGCGCGCCCAAAACAGCCGCCTGCCGTTCTTCTCGCGCGGGCGCATTTCCCCCACCACCAACCAGGCCGTGGTGACCGCGGTCATGCCCCTTTGGGACGAACATCAAAACTTCCTCGGCATCGTGGGCATCAACGTCCGCCTGGAATCCCTCAGTTGGGTGCTGGAAAACATCTCGGCCGCGCACAAACCCGAAGAAGCCTTTGTGGTTTACATTGTGGACAACATCGGCCAGGTGGTTGCCTCTCCCAACAGCCACGACCTGCTCACCACCCTGGACAAGCGTGCGCCAGCCCTGCTCACCCTGGCCCACGAAGGTCAGGCCGGGAACGCTATCGTCAACCAAGACAACCACACCATGCTTTACAGTTACGCGCCCATTCGCTCAGCCGAATGGGGCGTAGTGGTCGGGCGTTCCACTGAGAGCGCTTTTGCCACCATCAACTTGTTCCGCCATGCCACCCACCTGGCCCTGGCTGTGGTGGTCATCACCGGCGTACTCTTCTGGTTTGGGCTTTCCACCCAGGTCATCCGGCCCATCGAACAACTGGCCGCATACAGCAAAGCCATTGGGCAAGACGGCCCCCACGACCCCAAACAGCAAAAAGCCCTGGAACGCCTCTACAACCGCCCCGACCAGGTCGGCCACCTCGCGCGCACCCTGGTGCGGATGGAAGCCGACATTGCCGCGCGGCTGCAGGAACTCCGCACCCTCTTGCAAACCAGCGCGGAAGTCGCATCCACGCTGGATTCCCGCACCGTGCTCTCCCGCATCCTCGCGCAGGTGGAACGGTTGCTCAACGTGCAAAAATGCGCCATCATCGCCTGGGACGAGCAAAAGCAGGCCTTTGTAGCCCGCGCCAGCCGTGGGCTTTCGGCCCGCTATGCAGAGCGGCTCATCATCCCGCGCGACGAATTCAACTCCCTCACCCTGCGCGCACTGCAAACCGGCAAACCCTTGCAAATCAGCGACACCGAAACCGACCCCAGCGCAGTAGGTTTGCGCCCCCGAGCGCGTGCAGAAGGCTATCGCGCGGTGTTGGCCGTGCCCCTGCCAACCCAACACACCCCGCCCGCGGCGCTGGTGGTGTATTATCCCGAGCCGCACACCTTTACCCAGCAGGAAATTGACCTGCTGACCTCCTTTGCCAACCACGCGGCCATGGCCATCGAAAACGCCGCGCTGTTTGCCCGCTCAGACGCGCGGCTCCAAGAGCAAACCCGCCGCCTGGAAGCCCTCATCCAATCCATGAGTGACGCCATTCTGCTGGAAGACCACAACGGGCGGGTGCTCTACGCCAACCGGCGCCTGGCCGAATTGGCCGAACTTCCTCCCGACGAAATCAGCGGCGTGGAAGTGGACCGCATTCTGGCCCGCATCATCCGCCAAGCCCAAAACCCCACCGCGGCCCACGCCGCGCTGCAACGGGCCGTGGAAGAAGGTATGGCCGAAATTGCCCTCCGCCGCCAGGGACGCCTGACCGACTGGCGGGTGCAGTTCTTCTCCGTGACCGACGTCCAGGGTGTCCCCATTGGCCGCGGGCAGATCTGGAAAGACATTACCGCGGACCGCGAGGTGGACCGCATGAAGGCCAGCCTGATGTCCACCGTATCCCACGAACTGCGCACGCCGTTGGCCGCGATCAAGGGCTATGTTTCCACCCTGCTGGCCGAAGACGTCAACTGGGATCCTGAAAGCCAGCGGGAATTCCTGCAAACCATCTCCGAAGAGACCGACCGCCTCAGCCAATTGGTCACCGACCTGCTGGATCTTTCCCGCATCGAAGGCGGCAGCCTCAAGGTGCGCCGTGAAGCCATTGACCTGGCCGCGCTCATCCAACGAGCAGCCCAAAACGCCCACCCCGCGCCAGGTGAAAATCTGCGCGTACAGATTCCTGAGCACATGCCGCCCCTGTTTGCCGACCCGCGGCACATTGAAGTGGTGCTCCGCAACCTCATCGAAAACGCGGTGAAATACGGCGGCGAAGAATCTCCCATCCAGGTTTCGGTGACCGTCGAATCGGACCAAGTTGTTGTGCGCGTGGAAGACGAAGGGCCGGGCATTCCGCCCGAACATATTCCTCACATTTTCGAGAGTTTCTACCGGGTCGAAAGCGGCCTCACCCGCCAGGCCTCAGGGGCAGGGCTGGGACTGGCCATTTGCCGCGGCTTTGTGGAAGCCCACGGCGGCAAAATTTGGGTGGAACCTCGCGCCAAGGGCACGTGCATTGCATTCTCGCTGCCCCTGACGCCCCCAGACGACACCACAGCATAGCCTCGCACAACCTTTTCCACCCCAACCCGCTTACCGACCGTAACCTGCCCGACCACCTCAATACCTCGTGCGGAGGAGGAACTGACATGGCAAACCAAAACAAGGCCACAGTGCTGGTGGTAGATGACGCCAAAAGCCTGCGCGAATTCGTGCGGCGCAATTTAGATGTGCGCGGCTACCGGGTGGTAACCGCGGTCAATGGGGTGGACGCGCTGGAAAAATTCCAGGCCCACGACATTGACCTGGTGATTTTGGACCTCATCATGCCCCAGATGGACGGGTTGGAAGTCATCAAACAACTCCGCCTGATTTCCAACGTGCCCATCATTGTGCTTTCGGCCTTGGGCGAAGAAACCACCAAAATCCAAGCCCTCAACCGCGGGGCAGACGACTACCTCACCAAGCCCTTTGGCGTAGGCGAACTGCTGGCACGGGTGCAGGCGGTTTTGCGGCGCGCCCAGCCCACCACAAGCACAACCCAACCCACAGTCATCGTGCGAGGTCCCATTGTGCTTGACCGCGAGCGCCACGAAGTCACCATCCACGGCAAGCCCGTGGCCCTCACCCCCACAGAATTCAACCTGCTGGAATACCTCATGCGCAACGCGGGGAAGGTGCTCTCCCACAGCGAAATTCTGCGCCATGTTTGGGGGCCGGAATATGGGCAAGAGGCCGAATACCTGCGGGTATATATCGGCCGACTGCGGCAAAAAATCGAACCCGACCCCAACAACCCGCGCTATTTACGCACCGAACGCGGGGTGGGTTACGCGTTTGAAGCCTAAAAGCATGGCCCGACCGCAGCCAAAAAATAAAATGTAATTTATACGCACGCCTGTAAAGCCCCTGTGCAGAAAGCCCTGCACAGGGGCTTTTTTACCCTTTTTTTACGCACTCTGTGCCCCACCCCCCAAACAATACTGCTAAAATGAAATTGGGCGTTGCCCAAATTCCGGTCATTCTCCCAAACCACTCTCAAGGAGGAGTAAGATGCGACGGAAGTTATATCTGTTCCTCGGCCTCTTGGTGCTCGCCAGCCTGGTGTTGGTTGGCTGCCAAAGCACCTCGTCCGAGGCGACCAGTGCGCCTTCCTCGGGCGGGAACGAAGCCGAAGTGACCCAGGCTCCGGCCGAGGCCACTCAGGCGCCGGCAGAAGCCAGTGAGGCCCCCGAGGCCAAAGAGGTCACGGTCACCATCGGCTTCACCCAGTCCCAGACCGGTAAGTACAACGAAGAATCCTCCAGCCAAACCCAGGGCCTGGAACTGTGGGTCAAGCAAGTCAACGATCAAGGCGGCATCAAACTGAGCGATGGCACCGTGGTGAAATTCAAGACTGTGTACTACGATGACGAGAGCACGGGCGACAAAGTGCAACAGTTGTACACCCGCCTGATCACCGAAGACAATGCCGACTTCCTGATCAGCCCCTACTCCAGCGGTCTGACTTCCATGGCTGCGGTGGTCTCTGAGCAGTATGGCAAGATCATGCTGGCCACCGGTGCGGCTTCCGACTCCATTTACACCAAAGGCTACGAGCGGGTGTATCAGATCTACACCCCGGCCAGCCGCTACCTGACGGGCGCTGTGGACCTGCTGAAGAGCCTGGACCCCAACCTGAAGAAAGTGGCTTTCGTGTACGAAAACAGCAAGTTCTCTCAGGCTGTGGTTGGTGCCGCGAAAGACTACGCTGAACAGCAGGGCTACGAAGTTGTGTTGTTTGAAGGTTACGATCCTGGCACCACCGACTTTGGTGCGTTCATCAACAAGATTGCGGACAGCGGCGCCGAAGCCGTGATGGGCGGCGGCCACTTCCAGGACGGTTCCACCTTTGCTCGCCAGCTGTACGAAAAGCAGTTGGACATCAAATACCTGGCCCTCTTGGTTGCGCCGGCCGACAATGGCTTTAGCGAACTGGGCGACGCGGCCAAGAACGTGGTAGGCCCCAGCCAGTGGGAACCCTCGGCCAACTACTCGCCCGAGAGCGCCAAAGCCGCCGGCCTGGCATGGTTCGGCCCCACCAGCGCCGAATTTGCCAAGGCCTATGAAGATGCCTACGGCGAAACCCCCAGTTACCACGCAGCTGGTGGTTACGCGGCTGGCCTGGTGCTGCAAAAGGCCATCATGGACGCGGATTCCGTTGACCCCGACAAGGTCAAGGCCGCGCTCGACAACATGGACCTGCTTATCTTCTTCGGCCACATCAAGTTCGACACCAGTGAAGACGCTCACGGCCTCCAAATCGGCCACGAGATGGTTTACGTCCAGTGGCAGGATAAGGACGGCAAACTGGTGAAAGAGGTTGTCTGGCCGAAAGAGGGTGCGACTGCTGCGCCTGTGTATCCGCTTCGCTGACCGGTAAGACTGTCAGCCTCCCCAAGAGGGGTTCGCCCCTCTGGGGAGGCTTTTTTGTCCCTCATGAGAATCAATCCATCCCCTTTGTGGAGAACCGTGTATGGACGCTTTGATTCGCTCCCTCATTGACGGCTTGCTTTTGGGCTTTGTGTATGGCATTGCCGCTATGGGGTTGACCCTGATTTGGGGCGTGATGAACGTCATCAACCTGTCCCACGGGGCAATCATTGCTCTGGGCATGTTCAGCGTTTACCTGCTCTTTACCGCGCTGGGCATTTCAGCCTACATTGCAGTGGCCATCACTGCAGTCCTGGGGCTTCTTTTCGGCATCGTCATCTATTTCATTGCCGTTCATCGTGTCATTGACGCACCAGAACTCTCAACCCTGCTGGCAACCTACGCGGTCAACATGATCATCATTGGCGTGGGCACCAGCATTTTCAAAACCTCCCCCCGCAACGTGCCCCTGGATCTGGGCAGTGTTCATCTGGGACCTGCCGTTGTCCCGACCACGCGGCTCATTGCGGCCCTGGTGGCCATCCTGGTTGCGGCAGGCCTGTTCCTCTTCCTCAAATACACCCGCCCCGGCCGCTACATCCGTGCCGTGACCGACAACCGCGACGCGGCCGAAATCGTCGGCGTGCCATCAGCCCAGGTGCTGGCCCTGAGTTTCGGGCTGGGCACCATGCTGGCGGCGGTTTCCGGGGCGCTCATTGCCACGGTCTTCCCCTTCACCATCTTGAGCGGTGGCAGTTACGAACTCAAGAGTTTCGTGATTGGCGTCTTGGGCGGGTTGGGGAACCCGGTCGGCTCCCTCTTCGGCGGCCTGATTTTGGGCGATATCGAAAGCCTTGTGCCGCTGGTCATGCCCACCACATGGACGCCGGTGCTGGAATTCGTGCTCTTTGTGGTGATTTTGCTTGTCAAACCTAACGGCCTGTTCGGAGGGGAAGAATGAGCAAAAGGATACAACAACACGCCAGCCTGTGGCTTAGCCTGGGCGCGGTGCTTCTCATCGGCATCTGGCCCATGCTCACAGGCAACGCGCTGGATCGAGAAACCGCATTCACCGTTTTGCGGGCAGTTGCCCTGGCATCCAGCCTCAATATCCTCTTGGGCTATACAGGGTATGTCAGTTTCGGTCATGTGGTATTTTACGGCCTGGGCGGCTATGTAGGGTTCTACCTCATCTCAGAGCGCGGCTGGAGCCTGTGGTTGGCCATTCTGGCAGGCGGTCTGGCCGCTGGCTTGCTGGCCTACCTGCTGGGTTTGGCCATTCTGCGGCTCCGAGGCGCTTACTTCGCCCTGGCCACCATCGGCGTCAACGAAGCCGTGCGGGCTTTCATCAACAACTTTGAGCCTTTTGGCGGCCCCACGGGTATGACGCTCAACTTCAAGATTTACAAACTCTACGGCGGCCCAGCCAACGCATTGCAACTCTCGTTCTACATCATCCTGGGGCTCACCCTGTTGGTCATCCTGGTGAGTTACTGGGTGCGCACTTCCAAATTTGGCTTGGGCCTGCTGGCCATCCGTGAAGACGAAGACGCCGCCGAGGTCATGGGCGTGGTTGCCCCCAATGCCAAAACCTGGGCTTACGTGCTCTCGGCTGTCATTCCTGGGATGGTAGGGGCGCTGGTGTTCTTCAAGAACGGCACCATCGAACCTGGCCTGGCCTTCCCGCTGAACACCTCCATCGTGATGATCGTGATGATCATGCTCGGCGGCCAAGGCACGGTTTTGGGGCCCATCCTGGGCGCAGCGGGCTACGAAACCATGCGCGACTTCCTGCTGGTTAGCCCCCTCTTCAAGAACCTGCAATTGGCCATCTCGGGCGTTTTGCTGCTCATCATCGTGCTGTTCATCCCTCGCGGGCTGGTGGGTTGGCTGCGCCAGCGCTACCCTAAGGTGCGGAGGTTGTTGATATGATTCTGCAAGTACAAGGGGTCACCAAACGCTTCGGCGGCCTTCAGGCGCTGACACAGGTTACCTTCGACCTCCCCGAAGGGCAAATCCTGGGCCTCATCGGGCCTAACGGGGCAGGAAAAACCACCCTCTTCAACGTGATTGACGGCGTCTATACGCCTGAAGAGGGGCGCGTGATCTTCCAAGGCGAAGATGTTACCGGCAAAAAGCCCTACTACCTGGCCCGCAAGGGGCTGGCCCGCACCCACCAAATCGTCCGCCCCCTCAACGAATTGAGCGTGCGGGAAAACGTCATGGTCGGCGCGTGCTTTGGCCATGCCAACGCCAACCTCAAGCAAGCGGCCCAAGCCGCTGACGAAGTGCTGGAATTTGTGGGCCTGGCCAGCAAGGCCGATCAACTGGCAGGTAGCCTGAACGTTGCCCAGAAAAAACGCCTGGAACTCGCTCGGGCTATCGCGGCCCAACCCAAACTCCTGCTGTTGGATGAGGTACTGGCTGGCCTCAACCCCTCGGAAATTGCTCGCATGGTGGAAACAGTCCGCGCAATTCGCGATCGCGGCATCACCATCATCATGATCGAGCACGTGATGAGCGCGATCATGAACGTTTCCGACCGCATCCTGGTGTTGGACTTCGGCAAACTCATTGCCGAAGGCACACCTGAAGAAATCGCCCAAAACGAAAAGGTCATCCACGCATACCTGGGCGATCCGAAACTTGCCGAGCGCCTAATGCAAGGCGAATAGCAACCATCCTGAAAACGAGGGAATGCGTATGGCTATCCTGGAAATGCGCGATGTAACATCTGGCTACGGCGAGGTGCAAATCCTGTGGGGCGTGACGTTGGCGCTCCAAAAAGGGCAGATGGTCTCCCTTGTGGGCGCGAACGGCGCAGGCAAGACCACCCTGCTCCGCACCATCATGGGGCTCAATCGCCCGTGGAGCGGCCAGGTGCTCTTTGAAGGCGAAGACGTCAGCAAACTGCCCCCCCACGCCAAAGCGGCGCGCGGCCTGGTGCTGGTGCCTGAAGGGCGACAACTCTTCACCAACATGACTGTGCAAGAAAACCTGGAAATGGGCGCCTCGCCCAAGCGCTCCCGCGCGGACTTCCAGCGCAACCTGGAACTGGTGTTTGACATGTTTCCGCGCCTGAAAGACCGCCGCAACCAAAAAGCAGGCACCATGAGCGGCGGCGAACAGCAAATGCTGGCTGTGGCCCGCGGGATCATGGCCTCGCCTAAAGTGTTGATGATTGACGAACTTTCGCTGGGTCTCGCGCCTGTTTTAGTGCTCCAACTCTTCGAAAGCCTGAAAAAACTGCGCGACACCGGCATCACCGTGCTGTTGGTGGAACAAAACGTCAAAATGGCGCTGGCCGTCACCGACTACGCTTATGTGCTTTCCGAAGGGCGCATCGAAATCGAAGGGCCTTCAAAAGCCGTGGCGAGCAATCCCGACGTGCAAAAAGCCTACCTCGGTCTATAACGGGTTATAAGTGTCACTTTTCACAAAGCAGAAAATGCAGTAAACTATGTATAGAAGCACAACCTAAGTTTCGTATCACTTGCGCTGTTTCTCTCTACAAGAGGAGGTAAAACCATGCTCGTCGGCGATCGTATGTCGCACCCTGTGATTACCATTCCGCCCGACATGCCGGTGGTGGACGCGCTCAATTTGATGCGCACCGAACACATCCGCCGCACGCCGGTGGTCAAAGATGGCAAACTGGTCGGGATTGTCTCCGACAAAGACCTGCTGAACGCTTCGCCCTCCCCCGCGACCACGCTGAGCGTGTGGGAAATCAACTATCTGTTGAGCAAAATCACGGTCGAAGAGGTGATGACCCGCGACGTGATTACCGTAACCGAAGACACGCCCATCGAGGAAGCCGCACGCATCATGGCCGACAACAAAATCGGCGGCCTGCCTGTAGTGCGAGACGGGAAAGTCGTGGGCATCATCACCGAAACCGACCTCTTCAAGATCTTCCTGGAGATGATGGGTGCCCGTGTTCCGGGCGTGCGGGTTGCCATTTTGGTACCCAACGTCAAGGGCGAACTCGCCCAACTCACCAAAGCCATCTCAGACGCGGGCGGCAACATCATCTCCCTGGGCACTTTCGCGGGTGATGATCCTTCGACCGCGCTCATCACCATCAAACTCTCCGGCTTGACCGAAGAGGAAGTCAAAGAAGCCCTCAAAGATCTGGTTGAGAAATTCGAAGACATCCGCACCATGTCGGCGGCCTAAG
>JAADCW010000225.1 GCA_013154225.1 Chloroflexota bacterium | reverse complement strand
TTCGGTTCTCGGAAGCCGAAGTGCGCCCCATGGGGCTGGTGGCCGCGGGCGTCGCGGGCATCAAACTCAAGGGCAAGGACGAGGTGGTGGGTGCGGTCAAAGTGCTGAAAGGCAAGAACACCGCGGTGCTCATGGTGGCGAACAACGCGAGCGCGCGGCGGGTAGCCTTTGAGGAATTCCCCGCGCAAAAGCGCTACGGCCAGGGCGTGCAGGGCTGGAAACTGCCCCAAGGCGCCCACCTGGCAGGCGTGGCCGCGGGCAAACCCAACACCAAGGTGAGCATCCACTTCCGCAAAGCCGCAGCCAAAGCCATCCGCCTGGACGACGCGCCCCTGCGCAAACGCAGTTCAGGCCGCGGCGTCAAAATCGCCACCCTCAAGCCAAAGGACGAGGTCGTGAAGGTGGTGAGGTGAGATATTAGGTATTGAGGTATTGGGGTATTGAGTACTGGGGCGGCCGGTTGGTCGCCCTTTTTCATTTGGCGATAGATACCAAAGGGATGTCGTTGGGGAACAATCACAGAAGCCTTGGATAAAACACAGAGCATCTTTTGTGTCTCTGTGTCTCTGTGTCTCTGTGTCTCTGCGCCCCTCTGCGCCTCTGCGTTCCCCTCTGCGCCTCTGCGCCCCCCTCTGCGCCTCCGTGTCCTCCGCGCCTCTGTGTCCCCCTCTGCGCCTCCGTGTCCTCCGTGCCTCTGCGTCCGCCTCTACGTTCCCCAAAACTTCGTGCTACAATTTCTTCAACCCCATCCCATGCTCCTGGCGAGGCACTCATGGCCATCAAAAACAACGTCACCCGCATGTTAGACAAACGTGGCATTGCCTACACGGCTTACGAACTCCCCCCAGAAAAATTGGGCGCGCAGGAAACCGCCAAACGCTTGGGCGTGGACCCCGCGCGGGTGTTCAAAACCATAGTGGTGGTGCGCTCCGGCCGTGGCAAACCCATTTTGGCCGTGGTTTCAGCCACCCAGGAAGTGGACGTCAAAGCCGTGGCTCGCGCGGTGGGCGAAAAGAAAGTCCACATCCCCACTCAACGCGAGGCCGAACAGATCACCGGCCTGCAAGCAGGGGGCATTTCGCCTTTGGCCCTCCTCCACCGCGGGTTCACCGTGGTGCTGGACGAAAGTGCCCGCGAAGCCGACTTCCTGCACGTCTCGGGCGGACAACGGGGGCTCAACATCCGCATGGGCGTGGACGACTTCATCCAACTTACCCGTGCACGCGTCGCACCCATCGGCCGCCCATTGTCTTAATGTAAAAAATCCATAAACAAGACAAACAACGGCCTTGCGGTAACGTTTGCATCTCACCTATACTTTAGAAACGCCCTTTAGAACAGCGCGCCTTGAAAAGTCGTGCTGTGTTGTAATTGTTGAGGGCATTCCCGCTTGTCTCATTTCAAAACCCTTAGGAGGAGGTCGTATGTCCAAGCGTGTGTTCTATTTTCTTGGTGTGCTGTTGGCTTTAGGCGTGCTTTTGGCTGCCTGCAGTGGCAGCGCGCAGACCAGCAGCAACCCTCAAGCCGTACAAACGGTTGTCGTCACCGTTGAAAGCAATGCTTCCAGCGGCTACGGCACCACCTTGAAGGCCGTGAAAGAGCGCGGCTACTTGATCTGCGGTGTGAACGCCCAATTGCCTGGCTTCGGCTATGTGGACAAAGAGGGCAACTACAAAGGCTTTGATGTGGACTACTGCCATGCGGTTGCCGCGGCCATCTTCGGCGATCCCAGCAAGGTGGAATTCCGCCCGCTGACCGCGAAGGAACGCTTCACCGCGCTGCAAACCGGCGAGATTGACGTCCTCATCCGCAACACCACCTGGACCCTGACCCGCGACACCGAACTGGGCACCAACTTCGCGCCCACCACGTTCTACGACGGCCAGGGCATCATGGTGCGCAAAGACAGCGGCATCAAGAGCCTGGAAGACCTGGAAGGCGCCAAGATCTGCGTGGCCACCGGTACCACCACCGAATTGAACCTGGCCGACCAGATGGCCGCCCGCGGCATTGACTACACCCCCGTGGTGTTCGAAACCGCGGACCAGGTGTTCGGTGCTTACGAAGAAGGCCGCTGCGATGCTGTGACCACCGACAAATCCGCTCTGGTCTCCCGCCGCAGCACCCTGAAGAACCCCGCCGACCACGTCATTCTGGACGTCACCCTCTCCAAGGAACCGCTGGGGCCCGTGGTACGCCAGGGCGATGATCAGTGGTTCGACATCATCAAGTGGGTCGTGTTCGCCACCTTCACCGGCGAAGAAATGGGCATCACCTCGCAAAACGTGGACGAAATCAAAGCCTCGACCGACGACCCCAACGTCAAGAAATTCCTGGGCCTGGAAGGCGAAATGGGCCAGAAACTGGGCCTGAGCGACGACTGGGCTTACAACATCATCAAATACGTGGGCAACTATGCGGAAATCTACAACCGCAACCTGGGGCCCGACACGCCCTTCGACCTGCCGCGCGGCCTGAACTCCTGCTGGACGGACGGTGGCTTGCTTTACGCTCCGCCCATCCGGTAAACGCATCCGCCGACAAGGGAAGGAAGCGCCTTTGGTGCTTCCTTCCCTTTTTGCTTTTGTGAAGTCCGAGACCCTTGCACGGAGGGCTGTTCATGAAAGAAACCACGATTCCTTTTTGGCGCGATGAGCGGGTCTTGAAATGGATCGCGCAAATCATCTTCCTTATCATCGTGGTCGCCAGTGGGGCCTATCTCTATCACAACATGATGACCGCGCTGGCGCAACGCGGCCTGTTGCCCAGTTTCCACTTCCTCAAACTTACTGCCGGTTTCGATATTGGTGAGCACCTCATCCCCTACAGCCGTAGCGACACCTACGGCCGGGCGTTGTTGGTAGGGATCCTCAACACCATCGAAGTCAGTTTCCTGGGCATCATTTTTGCCACGATCTTGGGCATTATCATCGGCGTCATGCGCCTTTCGCAAAACTGGCTGTTGAACAAAATCGCCACTGTGTATATCGAAATTATCCGCAACGTTCCCCTGCTGGTGCTGCTGGTGTTCTGGTACACCGGCGTTTTTCTCCAATTCCCTCGGTTGAAGGAAGCCAAAATCCTCCCCGGGCCGACCTATGTCAGCAACCGAGGTATTGCCATGCCCTGGGGAAAACCCACGGAAACCTGGCACCTTTACCTCTATGTCCTGGCTTTTGGCCTGCTTTTGGCAGCCATTGTTTGGTGGCGGCTCACCCTCATTGGTAAGCGAACCGGCAGGATGCCCCTGGTCACCGTTTGGTCCACGCTGACTTTTTTGGGCGTTGCGCTGTTGGGGTGGATCGGCATCACCCTTATTTACCATCAGGCGCCCTTGGCTATTGACCGGCCAGAACTCAAGGGCTTGCGCACCGTCGGGGGGCTGGAACTCACGCCCGAATTTCTGGCACTGCTTTCGGGGCTGGTGTTCTACACCGCAGCATTCATCGCCGAAGTGGTCCGGGCAGGCATTCAATCGGTGTCCAAAGGGCAGGTGGAAGCCGCTCGTGCGCTGGGCCTCAACGGCTTCCAAACCCTGCGGCTGGTGGTGTTCCCCCAGGCCCTGCGGGTAATCGTGCCGCCGATGACCAGCCAATACCTCAACCTCACCAAAAACTCTTCGCTCGCGGTGTTCATCGGCTTCCCCGACCTGTATTCCGTGGCCGGCACCATCCACAACCAGACCGGGCGGGCTGTCGAAGTGACCATTTTGATGATGGCCGTCTACCTTTCGTTCAGCCTGATGACTTCGGTCTTCATGAACTGGTACAACAAAAAGATTCGCCTGGTGGAGCGATAAGCCATGATGAACAGAGAACCGAAACAATATTCCAGTGGCGAAGTGTTGGCACCGCCGACCGAGCGTTATACCATTTTGGGATGGCTGCACAAAAACCTGTTCAGCACGTGGTACTACACCCTGCTGACCCTGGTCACCCTTTACATTTTGTACGCCATCCTCAAACCCAGCCTGATTTGGATCTTCACCCAAGCCCAGTGGGAAGTCGTGGTTGCCAACCTGCGGCTTTTCATGGTGGGTCAGTATCCCAAAGACCAAATCTTCCGCATTTGGTTGGCCCTTGACCTGCTGGCTTTTACCGTCGGGCTGGCTTGGGCGCTCTTCCTGCCCAAAGAACGCCGTGTGGGCGCGGTGCTCGTCATCATCCCCCTGCTGTTGGCCTCCCTGCCCTTCATTAGCAGTTACTCCCGCATCAATTGGATTTTGTTCGCGGCCATTGGTGTGGCAGGCTGGGCCCTGGGGCGGTGGCAACCCAAAAAGATGCGCCGGCCGCTGATTGTGCTCATGCTGGGGTATTTCCCCATCCTCATCTTGCTCATCAGCGGGTTCGAGCCCATCCTCAAACTGGTCAAGACCAATTACTGGGGCGGTTTACTGCTCACCATGCTCCTCGCAGTGGTGGGCATCACCCTCTCCTTCCCCCTGGGCATCCTGCTGGCGCTGGGGCGGCAGTCAGAACTGCCCATTGTCAAGACCTTCAGCATCCTTTACATCGAGATGGTGCGCGGCGTCCCCCTGGTCACCATCCTGTTCATGGCCCAGTTGATGCTGCCCCTCTTCCTGCCGCCGGGGATGAAGATTGACAACGTCCTCCGGGCAATGGCCGGTATGGTGCTGTTTGCCGCCGCATACATGGCCGAAAACGTCCGCGGTGGTTTGCAGGCCATCCCCAAAGGCCAACACGAAGCCGCATGGGCGCTGGGGCTGAATGGGTTCCAAACCATGTTCTACATCATCCTGCCCCAAGCCCTGCGCAACGTCATCCCGGTCATCGTGGGGCAATTCATCGCCCTGTTCAAAGACACGTCCCTGGTCGCCATCGTCGGCCTGTTGGACTTGCTGGGCATTGCTTCAACCGTGCTCGCCCAGCCGGAATTCATCGGCCGCCAGCGTGAAGTGTACCTCTTCATCGCTTTGATTTACTGGGTATTCAGTTACGCTATGTCCTACGCCAGCCGCCGCCTGGAAGTGGCCCTGGGCGTGGGTGAACGCTAAACTCGGAGGCTAAAATGAGAGAAACGGTAGCCAAGGTAAAAACCACCCCCGAACAAATCCTCAGCCTATCGGAGGAAGACCGCAGTGCAGCCATCGAACGCGGCGAACTCCCCATCGTCCTGGCCCATGAAGTACACAAGTGGTACGGCAATTTCCATGTGTTGCGCGGCATCAATATGGAAGTGTACAAGGGTGAGGTGATCGTGATTTTCGGGCCCTCGGGTTCGGGGAAATCCACCTTTATCCGCACCATCAACCGCCTGGAAGAGCATCAAAAGGGCCACATCATTGTGGACGGCACCGAATTGAGCCGCGACGTGCGCAACATTGAAAAGATCCGCATGGAAACCGGCATGGTGTTCCAGCAGTTCAACCTCTTCCCCCACCTGACGGTGATGCAAAACATCACCCTGGCGCCCATCCACGTGCGCAAATGGCCCAAGGAAAAGGCCGAAGAGGTAGCCATGCAGTTGCTCAAACGCGTGGGCATTCCCGAACAAGCCGACAAATACCCCGGCCAACTCTCGGGCGGTCAGCAACAGCGCGTGGCCATTGCTCGCGCCCTGGCCATGCAGCCCAAGATCATGCTCTTCGATGAGCCCACCTCAGCCCTCGACCCGGAAATGATCAAAGAGGTGTTGGACGTCATGATCGAATTGGCCGAAAGCGGCATGACCATGCTCGTGGTGACCCACGAAATGGGCTTTGCCCGCGCGGTGGCCAACCGCATGTATTTCTTCGATCAAGGGCAAATCGTGGAAAGCGGCACCCCCGAAGAGATCTTCTCCGACCCCAAGGAAGACCGCACCAAACTCTTCCTCTCCCAGATTTTGCACTAACCCCAGCAAACCACCTGAACCCAAAAATCCCCTCGCTTTCTCCAAGCGAGGGGATTTTTCTTTTCCAGAAAGTCTTTTCTTCAGGGAACCAGCGTCACGGCGTTTGCACCTTCACGGTGTAATCCATCGGCGGGACATCCAAACGCAGTTGGACGTTGAAAGGCTTCAACGTTTGGATGCACATGGCATTGGGGTCAGGAAGCACCGCGTACACATGCACCAAAAGGGTGTCTTCCTCGCGAGTCACCTCGACCCGCAAGCGGTGGCAAGGGGTGGGCAACTGACCTTGCAAATGAAGCCAGACTTCACCATCTTGCACTGTGGTTTCCGCCTTGACGGCAAAGACCTTGGTGCGCGGCAGTTCGGCGTCCTTGGGTTGAGGCGCTAAATCTTGCCAGGTATCGTTGGTAGGCACAGGCATGGGTTCCATCTCCGAAGTTGCCGTAGGCAAAGGCATGGGCGTTCGCGGTGTTTCTGTGGGCGTAAT
>JAADCW010000057.1 GCA_013154225.1 Chloroflexota bacterium | reverse complement strand
GGAAGGCTGAAAAGGTTTCTCAACCCTCATCTTCCAGGCCAACAAGGGCCTGCCGGAATTGGCACCTGGGCGCGGATGCGCCTGGTTGCCGAGGCTTCACAGGGCCGGTCCCTCCACCTCTCTGGATGAGGAAACATCCTATCCGTTTGTCGGGCGCAAGTGTACCACAAGGGGCAAAGGGGGGCAAGCCCTCATTGCGCCCAAGATTCGCGCAGGTTTACAGGAACAAGCGAATGTGATAGGATTGCTGCGCTTCTCTGCCAATGGGCAGTCATTCCCTTTTAGGGCAGGAAAGATGCCTCCCAAAACCAAACCCACGTCTCGCGATCAGGCCTTTCGCATTCGCCTGACATACGCCAAAACCGAAGCCATGCGCTACACCGGCCATTTAGACGTCCAGCGGACGTTGGAGCGCACGTTTCGTCGCGCCGGGCTTCCCTTATGGCACAGCCAAGGGTATCATCCACGCCCTAAAATGCATCTGGCTTCTGCCCTGCCCCTGGGATGTACTGGCGAGCACGAACTGGCCGATTTTTGGCTCACAGAGCCCCTGCCTTTGGACGAAGTTGCCGCCGCGCTTCGCCGCGCCGCGCCGCCGGGCATTCGCGTGCTCAAGGTAGAAGCCGTGCCAGCCCAGGAACCTGCCCTCCCCAACCAGGTGGTGGCCAGTGAATTTGTGGTCACCTTGTTAGACCCTATCCCCGACCTGGAAACCCGGGTTGCCAACCTGATGGCAGCGGACCACCTACCCCGCGAGCGCCGCGGCAAAACTTACGACCTGCGCCCGCTCATCGAAACCATGGAAGTGCTGCCACCAGACGACGAAGGCCACCTTCGCCTGCGGATGCGCCTCTCAGCCCGTGAAGGCGCCACAGGCCGCCCCGATGAGGTGCTGGATGCCCTGGGCATTCCCCTGGGCGCCGCCCGCATCCATCGCACACGGCAATTCCTGCGCACTACCCCTTAACCACAACAGCCCCCACGCGGGGGCTGTTTGCTTTTTGGGGGCGGTTCGCCGCTTATGGGCCGTAAACCATGACCTCATCTCGCGCCAGGGTCTCTTCCAAAAGCGCAGGAATGTTCAAACGGGCTTCCATCTCCTGCACCCGATCCAGATGCGCACGGGTCGCAGGCTTTTTGGCCATCAGGGCACAGCCATCTTTGTAGGGCTGTTTGGCCAAATCATAGAACCCCAATCGCTCGCCCCAGGTGATGATTTCCTGCTTATCCCACGCCAACAGGGGGCGAAAGATGGGAAAACCGGCCAAGGCATCGTTGACCGCAAGCATATTCTCCAAGGTCTGAGAAGCCACCTGCCCCAGACTATCGCCGGTAAACACCGCCTTGCCGCCTTCCCTTTGCGCCAGCGTGGCTGCCGCGCGCGCCATGAAACGGCGAAAAGTCACCACCCGATAGGGCTGAAACTTTCGCGGCAAACTGCTGGCGCGGGCATGATAGGGGCGATAGGGCAGATAATGCACCTTGAGGCCGGGGATATACCGCCCCAACATCGCGGCCAACTGCCCCACCTTTTGGCGATGGGCTTCCTCGGCCTGGGGGAACACATGAAAATGCACCAGGGTAATGCGTGCCCCACGCCGCGCCATCAAATAGGCCGCGAGCACTGAATCAATGCCACCGGAATACAGGCCAAACAGTTTGCCGCTCACTCCCACAGGGAAGCCCTGCGGGCCCGGATGGCGCTCGGAAAACACAAATGCTGTGCCAGGGGCAATTTCAACGAAAATTTCCACATCAGGCGCGGTCAAATTCACGCCCATGCCCGTGGCTTCCACCACAGCCGCGCCAATTTCTCGCCCAATTTCCTGCGAATTGAGGGGGAAACGCTTATCTGCCCGCCGCGCCCGAATGGCAAAGGTTTTGCCTTCCGCGGCCTGGGCTTTGCCCAAAGCCACCGCGGCTTCCCGAATCGCCGCTATGTCCGCAGGTAGGGCTTGAGCCTCAGCCCACCAGGCCACGCCGAAAACGTCGTCAAAAGCCTCTTCCTGGGGGCTTTCAGCCACCAACCGCCCCATCAGATGCTCCACCGACGTCACCGCGGGATGCTGACGGCGGATGTTCCGCCGCAATTGATTGATGAAATCCCGCCGGTTGTTGCCTTTGAGGCCAATCTCGCTGCTGTAATGGATGAGGTAAGTTGGCATCTCAACCCAACCCTAAGGCATTCAGCAGAATATAAAAACCAGCCGCGACCAAACCGCTGATGGGAATAGTCAATACCCAGGCATACAGCATATCGCCTGCAATTTGCCAGCGCACCTTGTTGATGCGTTCGGCCGCGCCCGAGCCCATGAGGGAAGAGGTCATCACGTGGGTCGTGCTCACCGGGCCGCCCAAGAGTGAAGCGCCGCCAATCACCAACGCACTGCCCACCTGGGAACTAAAGCCGTGCACCGGACGAATCCGAAACACCCGTGCGCCCAGGGTCACAATGAGGCGCCAACCGCCAATGCCCGACCCCAAGGCCAGCGCGCCGCCAGAGAGCACCACCACCCAAAAGGGCACCTCAAACGAATGCAAATGCCCGCTCACCAACAACGCCAGGGTGAGCACGCCCATGGTCTTTTGCGAATCGTTGGCGCCGTGGCTCATGGCCAGCCCAATGGCCGTAAACAACTGCCCACGGCGAAAGACCTCTTGAATGCGGGGCGAGGCGTTGTGAAAGGCCACGAAATTGAACTTGGTGATCAAATAACCAGCCAAAAAGCCCAAAAATGGCGAAATGAACAGCGCCAGCAACACACTTTCCAGGCCCGCAAATTTGACCACGCCCACCCCTCGGGCAATGATGGCCGAGCCCAGCAAGCCGCCCACCAGCGCGTGGGAAGAGGAAGACGGAATGCCGAACCACCACGTCACAATATCCCACACAATGGCGCCAATGAGCGCGGCCGCAAGGATGGTGGGCGTAATCGCGCTGCTTTCGAGCAAATCTGCGCCAATGGTCTTTGCTACCGCGGAGCCAAAAATCAACGGGCCCAGGAACTCGCCCAGGGCCACCCACAGCAAAGCCGTCCGCGGCCGCAGGGCGCGGGTCGAAATCAGCGGCGCAGCAATGTTGGCGCTGTCGTGAAAACCATTCAAAAAGCCATACCCCAACCCTAACAACACAACTGCAATAAGCACAAAGACCTCCAAAAACGCATTGAGTCCCGCGCCGCGCGCCCTTCCTGCGCGGACGCGGTGCACGGGCTAAATGACCAACGTCGCCATATCCAAACCAAACAGGGCTACCTGATCCCCGTCCTTGAGTTTGACACACAAATTCCAGTTATGGCACTCTTCACAATATTGCTGATACCCTAAATGCTCGGCCATTTTGTTGTGGGTGGTCAGCAGCTGGCCGTTGAGAAAGATGGTATAGAGTTCGTCAATGCCAATGCCAACCTTTTCCAAAACGCTTTCCAAAGTTTGGCCTTCTTCAATCTCAACTTCCAAGATGCCCTTGGTGCCAATGACCTTCTGCGGCTTGTGCACCTTGCGAAGCTTGCCATATAAATTGATCGTCACTTTTGCCATTGGTTTTCCTCCTTACAATTGAAAAAAGCCGTACACGGCCGGGTTACTACCAAGCCCAGAAAAAGGCCCACAGCAAAATCATCACTACACCCAGGCTAAAGCGGAGCACAAAAGCCCAACCACAGCCCCACAAATAGCCGCGTGCAGCCTGCCAGGCCTCTTTGAGATTGCGCTTGCGCCAATATTCCACGCCCAACAGCGTGAGCGGTGCGGCAATCAGCCCCCCAAACGGCGGCGCCCAATACGTGCCTACCAATCCCGCGACGATGGAAGCCAAAATGCTGTACCACGCGGCACCGCCCTCGTGCGCGCCTTTTGCTGTAAGCACATTATCGGCAAACGCACCCACCAACATCAACACGGTGAGCACAGCGAAAACCCAGCCACCACTGCCGCCAAAGCCCACAGCCAAACCGTACCCCAAGGCCGCCAGCCAAATGACAATGATGCCCGGGAAAATGGGGATAACCAACCCCACCAGGCCCACCAGCATGACTAAAAGTGTTACAAGACGAAGGGAAAGATTGAACCAAGTCATGGAATCTAACATTTTGACAGCATTTCTCTGAGGATGATGGATTATACCACCGGCTTTTGGACATGGGGGAAAATTATGGAAAGACCCCTAAGCACACCTTGAGCATCAATCAGGGGCCAGATAAACCACCAAATCATGCAGATTCATGCACTACGAAACACCCAAAACCCAAAGGCGTTTCGGTCACAACCAGCCCACCCGGGTTCTCACGCTTTCATGTCCAACGCGCGGGGCATTTCCACATGTTATAATGCGCCAAACGCCTTGCTTCCCTATCACACCGTGCTTTCTGGAACAAAGCATGTTCGCATCCCTTATTTTCCCCTTTCCCTGAGAAACCGTTTATGCTCGTACTCCCTGATTTCCTCGACACCCTTTTTCGGCTGGCCATCCTGATGGTGGCTTTTCCCATCCACGAATTCGCCCATGCCTGGACCGCGACCCGCTTTGGTGACGACACCCCACGCCGCGCGGGGCGGCTGACCCTCAACCCCCTGGCGCATCTGGATTTGTGGGGCACGTTGCTCTTCCTGTTTACCGGCTTTGGCTGGGCCAAACCTGTGCCCATCTCGCCTTATGCACTCCGCACGCGGCGGGCTTACTTCTGGGTTGCCTTTGCTGGCCCGCTGAGCAATCTTTTGATGGCCCTCGCGGCGGCCTTGCTCTATCACTTGGCCAAGCCGGTCCTGGCCACAACCAGCATTGGCCGCTTTGGGCTCCGCTTCCTGGCTGCGGTGGTTTTCTTCGACCTGCTGCTCTTTTTCTTCAACCTGCTCCCCATTCCCCCATTAGACGGCGATAAAGTGGTCGCGGGGCTTTTCCCCCGCTTTTGGCAAACCTACCTCGCACCCCTGCAACAATACGCCCTGCTGGTTTTCCTTCTGCTCTTTTTCGTGCTTCCCCGCTTCCATATTGACATCCTCAACTGGCTTGTTTTAGCCCCCACCCAATGGCTCGGCAACCTGCTTTTAGGCTGACCTATCGCGTGCGGCAGTTCTGGGAAGCCCTGCGACCGCGCGTTTCCCCTACCGCGCTGGCCGAGGCGCGCGCCCATTTGCCCCATGGGCTGTGGCGGCTCTTTCAGGAAATGCCTCCCGAAGAGCAAGCCCACGCCCTACGGGTGTTCCAACGCCTCAAGGCGCGAGGCTGCACCGACCCCGACGTGCTGACCGCGGCCCTGCTTCACGACGTGGGCAAAGCCCTTCAGCGCCCCCGCTTGTGGGAACGCGTCGTGGTTGTCTTGGCCCAGCGGTGCTGCCCGCGTCGGGCTTGGGCGTGGGGCCAGGGCCAAGCTCGCGGTTGGCGACGCCCCTTTGTGTTGGCCCGCCAGCATCCCGAGTGGGGGGCAGCACAGGCCCTCGCGGCGGGGGCTTCTTCCCGCACGGCAGAACTCATCCGCGCACACCACAGCGTCAATCCCCAAGACCCCGACCTCGCACTGCTTCAATGGGCTGACGAACAGGAGTGAAAATATGGCGCAAGATTGGCACACGCAGGCCGAACGCATGGTGCAAGAACAAATCGCGGCCCGCGGCGTGCGTGACCCGCGGGTGTTGGAAGCCATGCGGCGCGTGCCCAGGCATCTGTTCGTTCCCGAGGCCTACCGCTCTTCAGCCTACGAAGACCACCCACTACCCATTGGGCACGGCCAGACCATTTCACAGCCGTTCATCGTGGCCTACATGACCGAACTGCTGGATTTGCCGCCCGACGCCAAGGTGCTGGAAATTGGCACCGGCTCTGGGTATCAAGCCGCGGTGTTGGCCCACCTCGCGCGTGAGGTGCACACCATTGAACGGTTCCCAGCCTTGGCCGAGGCAGCTCAGCGCCGTTTGGAAGCCCTGGGGCTTGACAACGTCACCGTGCACGTCGGCGATGGCAGCCACGGCCTGCCCGAACACGCGCCTTTTGACGGCATCCTGGTGGCCGCGGCCGCGCCCGAGGTGCCGGTAGCGCTCCTCGCACAACTCGTCGAAGGGGGACATTTGGTCATACCCGTAGGCGCTCGGGGTATGCAACGCCTGGAACGCTGGACTCGCCGGGCAGATGGTTTTCATCGGGAAGTGCTGGATGCAGTGGCCTTTGTGCCCCTCATTGGCGCTCATGGCTGGCCGGAAGACGATACGCACGCCTGAATTTGGGCGCGCGCCGCGCAACGCGCGCACCTAAAATGCCGACCAGAGAGCGAGCCGTGCATTTTTACAACTCCCCCACAACCTCCCGCTCACCTTATCGCGCAGGCGCAAAATAGTTTTTCCGCAGATCTTCGTAATCTGCCGACGTGTGGGCGTTGAGAATGCGGAAGAAATCTTCAGG
>JAADCW010000090.1 GCA_013154225.1 Chloroflexota bacterium | reverse complement strand
GTAACCGTCCGGCCATGTCATCTACCCAGCCCCGCAAAGCCAAGACATCGAGTGCACTCAAATTTAAGTGAGCACCAGATCTAGCCTTTAAACGGGTATTTCATGCAGCCAACACTCGGTTCCTATTCCAAGGCCTTCAAAGCCCAGGTCATTCAATATGGGTGCCCAGCACGGCACTACAATTGCCAGCATCGCATTCAGCCGTAAGCGTGCCCGTGGAAGTCGCAAGGCTGGCATGACGCTTTTTTTTGTAAAATTTTTGACGATAGGATGAAGCGTACTCTTCAGAAACTGCTCGTGCCGCCGATGGCCCAGAGGAGCCAAATTCAACCTTCGGGGTTTCAATGCTAGTAAGCAGCTATAACAGCGTGTATGTGCTGTTTTCCTTCGCCGTAGCGATCCTGGCGTCTTATACCGCGCTGGACATGACTGGTCGAGTCACCCGTACCGAAGGCAAAGCATCGGCACTTTGGCTTGCCGGTGGAGCTTCCGCCATGGGCACGGGCCTCTGGTCGATGCATTTTATTGGCATGTTGGCCTTCCAACTGCCCATCGAGCTGGGTTACGACCTGACGCTGACTGGCTTATCGTTGTTGATCGCCATCGCCTCCTCCGCCTTTGCTTTGTGGCTAGCATGCCAGACGGAAATGCCACTGCCGCGTTTGCTGCTTGGTGCGGTGCTCATGGGTATCGGAATTGCATCCATGCACTACGTTGGAATGGCGGCGCTGCTGATGAATCCTGTAGTGGAATACGTTCCGTCGTTGTTCGCGCTATCGGTGCTGATTGCTATCCTTGCTTCGGGCGTGGCTTTGTGGATCGCTTTCCGCCTGCGTGGCGAAGGTCAGTACATCAATCGTACACGCATCGGCGCCTCGTTAATTATGGGGTGTGCCATTGTTGGAATGCACTATACCGGAATGGCGGCTGCCCAATTTCCTATCGGGAGCGTGTGCGGAGCGGTCAATGCAGGCATTGATAGCAACTGGCTAATGGTTTTGGTGATTCTGATCACGCTGGCTGTCTGCGCTATTGCCTTGATCGTATCAATGCTTGACGTCCGCACCAGCATACTTGCCAGCTCCCTTGACCTCGCAAACAGTGAACTGGTGCAGCTAGCTCTTCACGACAATCTTACTCGCCTCCCTAACCGTATCCTCCTAAACGACCGTCTTCAGCAAGCGATTCATAAAGCCATCAGGCAGAAGAGCCACTTTGCCGTACTCTTCATGGATCTGGATGGTTTCAAAGCTGTTAACGATACTTACGGTCATCACACTGGCGACCAGTTGCTTCTGCAAGTAGCAAAGCGAATCAACGACGCCAAACGCGGCGAAGATACGGTGGCTCGCCTCGGAGGCGACGAGTTCGTTCTGCTTATCGATCCCGGCGAACCTGAAGACGCTGCGATGTTGGCGCAACGCTTGGTGGAAAATATTCGATTACCTTACGTACTTGGGCGGCAGACAGTGCATGTGTCCGCTAGCATCGGTATCGCTATATTCCCAGAAAATGGCCTAACCGAGCATGAGCTGATGGTCAATGCCGATGCGGCTATGTACCACGCCAAGGAGCAGGGCCGCGATGGCTACTGCTTCTTTGAAAAAGCTATGAACGTTAACGCTCACCTGCAGTTGGAAATGCAACAGGATCTGCGGTGCGCACTGGATCGGAATGAATTTATCCTGCACTTCCAGCCGAAGATGCTCGCCCCAAATGGCCCTATGATCGGCGTTGAAGCTTTACTGCGTTGGAACAAGCCAGGTTTGGGCTTGGTGCCGCCCGTCCGTTTCCTGCCCTTGGCAGAGCGTACTGGATTGATCGTGCCAATCGGTAGCTGGGTAATCCATGAGGCGTGCCGGCAGATGGCCGAATGGCAAGCGTTAGGCGAAGGTAAAGACGAATGGAGTATTGCGGTCAACATTTCGACGGTACAACTGGCCCATGCAAAGCTCGTTGATGTCGTGCGCAATGCCCTGCAAAGCAGTGGCCTGCCCCCCCGTTTCCTGACACTGGAAGTTACCGAATCTACGGCGATGCGGGACGCTGAAGCTGCTTTGATTGTTCTTGATCAATTGGCAGCATTGGGCGTGAATATCTCCATCGACGACTTTGGTACCGGTTATTCCAGCCTGCTTTATCTTAAGCGCCTACCAGCCAACGAACTGAAGATCGACCGAGGTTTTATCACCGAGCTGGCTAAGTGTAACGATGACGCGGCTATCGTTTCGGCCATAGTAGCGCTCGGTAAAACGCTGGGGCTGAGGATCGTTGCAGAGGGTGTGGAAACCGCTGAACAACAACAGATGCTTACCGAGTTGGGTTGCGACATTTTGCAAGGTTACCTGCTGGGCAAGCCGATGAGCGCAGAGAGGATGCTGGAAAGCTTAAGCGCGACCAAGACTCTAGCGTGATACTGCACAAGCCATAGATTCAAGTTGGTGCTTGCTGGTGCAATTTGCAGACCCGCTACATCACCTGATTTAAGCATCAGTTAAACATTCGAATTGGGATTTACGGCTTCTCCTCATTCGTCCGATAGTAAAATTCACTCTAAGGCTAATCAATGTTCAACAAGGCAATCAAGCAGACCTTGGCTGAGGCTCTGCAAAAGCTTCAGGCCGCAGAAGCAAGGGCCGTGGCCGTTGACCGTTCGACGGCAACAATTGAATTTAAACCCGATGGCACCATCATAGGTGCCAATGAGAACCTTCTTACCACCATGGGCTACCGACTGGAGGAGATCGTCGGACAGCACCATCGTATTTTCTGTTTTCCTGATTACCAGGCGAGTGCCGACTATCGTAAGTTCTGGCAGCGCCTGGCTGGTGGCGAGTACATACGTGAACGTTTCCTGAGGCGTAATAAGCAAGGCCTGGAGGTCTGGCTCGAAGCCAGCTACAACCCTATCCGAGGCGCCGATGGTCGCGTCGAAGGCGTGCTGAAGCTGGCCACCGACATTACTACTCAGGTGATCCGTGAGCAGGAGCAGAGCAGCATGGTTCAGGCCATCAGTCGCTCGATGGCTGCGATTTCCTTTAACTTGAAAGGTGAGGTTCTCGACGCCAACGAAAACTTCGAGCAGGCCATGGGCTATCGCCTGGATGAGATTCGGGGAAAGCACCACCGCATGTTCTGCACACGAGGTGAAGCGGACTCTCCTGAATACCGCGATTTCTGGGAGCGACTGAACCGTGGTGAGTTCTTCTCTGGACGCTTCCAGCGACTCAACCGGCATGGCGATACCGTCTGGCTGAGCGCAACCTACAACCCGGTATTCGATGCCAGTGGCCGGCTTTACAAAGTAGTTAAGTTTGCCCGTGATATTACGTCCCAAGTGCGCCAGCAGCAGGCAGAATCCGATGCAGCCACGTTCGCCTACAATATATCCCAGCAGACGGACAGAAGCGCTCGCCATGGTGCCGAGGTCATTAGTGAAACGGTCGAGGTGGTACAAGGCATAGCAGCCGAGCTCTCACGAGCGGCTGAAGGCATCACTGCAGTCAATCAGCAGTCAGAGATGATCCGCAGCATCGTGCAGACCATCCGAGGTATCGCCGAGCAGACCAACCTACTTGCTCTAAATGCTGCTATCGAAGCTGCAAGGGCGGGTGAACAAGGCCGAGGTTTTGCGGTGGTCGCCGATGAAGTACGAAACCTTGCAGCCCGCACGGCGCAGGCCACCGTGGAAATCGTCGATGTTGTGAAGCGCAACCATGAACTAGCGCAGGATGCTGTGGAGAGCATGCAGGCTAGTCGCCAAAAGGTCGATCAAGGCGTCGATTTGGTCAGCCAAGCCGGCTTTGTGATAGAGGAAATTCAGAGCGGAGCACGGCAAGTAGTCGACGCCGTGCGCCAGTTCGCCGAGGCAAAGGAAGAGCTCTGATGTAACTGTATCGGGCACAACCTCGTAAGGCTGTTCCAATTTCTCACGATAAGCGTGCTTGTCCAATATGACATCATCGCTGCTTACTGGGCGCAACTGAACGTTTGCATCCGAGCATCACGTCTTACGCAATTAGACCGGTTGCCAAATATGCGGCAGCAAATGATCGATTTCACTCGCCCGCTGCGTCGGCAGGCGTGTGAGCACGTCCTTCAAATAGGCATACGGATCATGACCGTTGAGCCGCGCAGACTGGATCAAACTCATGATCGCCGCCGCCCGCTTTCCGCTGCGTAGCGACCCTGCGAAGAGCCAGTTCTTGCGTCCAAGAGCCCATGGTCGGATCTGGTTCTCTGCCCAATTGTTGTCTATGGGTACAGCCCCGTCATCGAGGTAGCGCGACAGCGCTGCCCAGCGTTTCAGGCTGTAATCGAGTGCTTTGCTGATGGCTGAGCCTTCGGGCACAAGGTCGCGCTGGGCGCTCATCCAGACATGTAGCATGTCCATTACCGGGACGGCTTTTTCTTTCCGTATTCGCCGCCGTAAATCCGGCTCCAGATCGCGGACTTCGCTCTCGATTTCGTACAACAACTGGATATAGCGCAGGGCTTGCTCAGCAAGCGTGCTTTTATTCGTAGCGTGCAGCTCGAAGAATTTGCGCCGTGCATGGGCCATGCAGCCGATTTCGGTCACGCCGAGTTCGAAGCTGGCTTTGTAACCGCCAAAATCGTCACAGACCAGCTTGCCCCTCCAGCCTTGCAGGAAGTTGCGAGCATGCTCTCCGGCACGGCTGGGGCTGAAGTCATAAACCACCGCTGCCACATCCGAGAACTGGCTGGTGGCGTAGGCCCAAACATAGGAACGGTGGGTTTTCTTTGTTCCCGGCATGAGCATTTGCACGGGTGTTTCATCGGCATGAATAATCTGCTGCCCGAGTACCACTTCGCGCAGCGCATCGACCAGCGGCTGCAACTGAACCCCAGTCACGCCAACCCATTCGGCCAAGGTTGAGCGTGGAATCGCCAGGCCCGCTCGACCGAAGATCGATTCCTGACGGTAAAGCGGTAAATGGTCAGCAAACTTGGCAATCATGACGTGGGCCAGCAGCCCAGCGGTTGGGATGCCCTTGTCGATGATCTGAGCCGGAACCGGTGCCTGGATAAGCGTTTCGCAGTCATCGCAGACCCATTTGCCACGTACATGACGCTCGACGGTGAACACGCCCGGTGTGTAATCCAACTTCTCACTGACATCTTCACCGATGCGTTTCAGCGCGCAGCCGCATGGGCAGTGAGTGTTGTCAGGTTCGTGATGGATCAGTGTGCGTGGAAACTCAGCCGGCAATGCAGTGCGCTTGGGCTTCTGCTTTTTCTCGGTCGCCGCTGGCACTGTTTGCAAGGCCTGAAGCTCTGCTTCAATCGCTGCGATATCTGTATCGATCAGGTCATCGAGCAAACTGGCCTGCTCAGGATTCATCTGCTCGCTGCGCTTGGCAAATTTCAAGCGCTTGAGCTGCGCAATTTCGAAGGTCAGCTTCTCGATCACCGTCTGATCGCGGTTGATCTTCTTGCCCATGGTTTCGACCGTCTTACCCATTGTTTCGACTTGCGAGAGCAATTGCGCAGCTAAGGCACGCAGTTGGTCGGGAGTCATTTGGTCGAGATTGGGAGAAGAAGTCATGCGCCGAATTTTGCCAGAGCAGGCGCTTCGCGGCGATAGACCGATAGGCTAATGGCAGCCGTTAAAGCAGTGTGATCGAGCCGCCGGAACCTGCTCGTTGCCATGGCAGGCCCAATACCAAGGCTTGGAGTTGCTCGGTGTCCAACTGCATTTCAGAGCCATGACGAATGCTTGGCCAGTGGAACTTGCCCTGGCTCAACCGGCGCGCCGCCAGCCATATGCCGAAGCCGTCATGCACCAGCACTTTCATGCGATTGGCGCGGCGGTTGGCGAAAAGATAAGCACAGTGCGGCTGCGCCGCACCGAACACCGCAATCACCTTGGCTAATGCCGTTTCGGTACCAGCGCGCATGTCCATCGGCTCGGTGGCGAGCCAGATGGAGTCGATGCGAATCATCGCAGAAGGTCTCGAAGAAAGGTCGCGCAGGCAGCAGCATTTTCAGTGGGCCAGTTCACTGTGACGGTGCCACGCGGGTGCTGTATTTCAACGCAAATATTCGATGATGATGTGTGGGATTTCGCCCCTGCCAGCGGCACGGGTAACGGAATAAATGCAGGTTGCAGCGCCGTGCTTTTCTGCGCTTGCAGGCGAATCCATTTGTGGACGAGGTTTGCGTTGAGGTTATGGCTGAGTGCGATGCTGGCAATCGAAGCACCGGGCTGGGCACACTCTTGAATGACCTGAGCTTTGAAGGATTTGGAATAGGAACGGCGTGTTGGCTGCATGAAATACCCGCTTAAAAGGCTAGAACTGGTGCCCACTTAAATGTAAGTGCACACCATGTCTTGGCTTTGCAGGGCTGGGTAGATGACTTGGCCGTACGCATAC
>JAADCW010000205.1 GCA_013154225.1 Chloroflexota bacterium | reverse complement strand
GCCTGCCAGGAAGCCCCCGCGGTATATTTCCACGCGGTGGGCGGCGCGGCTTCCCTCATTGCCCAGAGCGTGCAAAAGGTGCTGGGCGTGTATAAACTGGAATTCGGTGTGCCTGAGGCCATGTGGGTCATCGAGGTCAAGGATTTCCCTGCCATCGTGACCATGGACAGCCACGGCAACAGCCTGCATGAAGAGATTTTGAAGGAATCGGAAGCCAAATATCGCGAACTTTTGGGTATATGAGATCCACATTGCGTAGTACATGCTTGGCTTAAAATTGAGAATACTCTGGTGAGCTAAACTGTCTTAGTGTGTTACACGAAGACAGAGGTGTTCCTATAGCGCGTTTTGCGCTTTTCTAGTCGAGGTTATGATGAAAAACGCATTCCAATGGGCAGTTGCCAATCTTCTGGCGCTCCGCAAAAAGAGCAAAACCAGCCGCTATAAAATTTTCCTCCGCGCCTGGATTTTCCTCAACCTGCTCGGTCTGTTTGGTTTCTATCTTGTGCGTGATGTGCGCGCCGGTTATTTCCAGTGGCTGTGGGTCGCCATCCTCTTTGTGGCTTTCATTCCTGTGGGCTTTTTCCTCAGCCGCTTTACGCCCATGACCACGAACCCCGAACGCGGTGAAGTCGTTCTTTCCATGGATAAACTCTACATCGCGCTGATCTGGATTCTGGTGGGGGTCAAACTGTGGGCAAGCCACCATCCTGAGACTATTCCTTGGGCGGATACCATCATGTGTATCATTCTTGGCGTGATGGGAGGGCGTTTAGGCGGTATTGGATTGCGCGTTCGGAAGCTTAAAAATGAGATGGCCGAAGCGGCTGTAAGCGAGGCCGCGGAAGGCCAAGAATTTTCTTCATAAGTGCAACTCAACTTTGTTGTGTCAACAAGAAGTTGGGTGCGCGGTTTGTTGATTTAGACTTATGTAGAAAAAGATACTTTTTCCTAAGACAAAAATAGAAAAAGCAAAGCCCCTGGCATAAACGCCAGGGGCTTTTTTAGGGGGAGGGAGGAAAGTTATTTCTTGGCTACGACTTTGATCTCTTTGGGTCGGACTGCGTCGGCTTTGGGCAGACGCAGGGTGAGCACACCGTCGGTCAGTTCGGCTTCAGCCTTGCCGGGTTCCAACGGCGTCGGCAGGGTGATCACCCGCTTGAACGGGCCAACCGGGATTTCTTGGAGCAGAAGCCCTTCGGCTTCGGGGGCTTTGAATTCGCCTTCCAACACCACGGTGTCTTCCAAGACCTCAATGTGCAGGTCGTCGGCTTCCAGACCAGGCACCCAGGCCGTGATGACGAAGGCGTCGTCTTCGGCTTTGACGTTCAAGGGAATGCGCACCCCGCGCTGGCGGGTGTCGCTCACCGGCACCACGCTGCTTTCCATCAGCCGATCCATCGCGTCCATCAACCGCTCCATTCGGCGGAAGGGATCAATCCGATACAGCGTCATAACACACCTCCTTATGCCTGTGTTCGGCTTGTGCATTTTCAGCATACCAAAGGCGTGTTAGAAATTTGCTAACGAGAGATAGGAAATTTGTTAACCCCGCTGAGCTGTCACAACCCAATAAGGCGCGTCAGGCGTCCAAGGAGTGGAGGCAAAGTCGCCGCTTTCTTGCAGAATGGTGAATGCGGCATCCTGGAACCAACCGCGTTCGGTGTCCAGGGTGGCGAGGAAGTGGGTTTGCGTGACAGTATGGCGATGGACGCGGCCATCGGGGTGGAGGTCGTCGTAATGCCAAATTACAGTCCAGCGGTGGCCTTCTCGTTGCCAGCCGCTGGAAACCTGCACAGCCACGCCAGAGGAGGGCGCCCGAAAACCCCCTTCAGGTTCGGCTTCGGCCTCCGGGGGGAGGGTGGCCACAAAGGGAGGGTTGGGCGCGCTCAGCGCGAAAACCCCGCCGGGCTGGAGCACGCGTGCCACCCCACGCAAAAACGCGGGGCGGGCTTCCAGGGGGATGGTCGTGTAGGTGTTGCACGGCAGCACTGCAAGGGCAAAACTTTGCGCGGCCAGGGGCAGGCGGAGGAAGTCGGCCTGGAGCAAGGCCAGGGTGTCGGCTGTTTGCCGAGCCTGTAGAAAGCCCAGCATCTCGGAGGAAATATCCACCCCTACCACGGGGAAGCCCGCCTGGGCCAAAGGAAGCGCGACGCGGCCAGTGCCGCACCCCAAGGCCAAGATAGGCCCTTTTGACTGCCGCGCCAGCGCCAGCCAAAAAGGCAGGTCGTCTTGAAACGCGCCGTGGTGGGCGTGATAGTATTCGGGCGAGAGGGAAGTGGTCATCAATCTGAGGGGGATTTGCGGCTGCGTTGTTTGAAGCGCAAAACAGCCTCAACGTGTTCGTCTGCGGCCCAGAGTGGGGGGAAGAGGTCGTGTTCCACCTTGGCCGCGGTGGCTGGGGGCAGGGTCACACCCGCGCGGAGCACTTCCTTGATGCTTTGCGCTACTGCAGGGGGCAGGGAGGCGATTTCCTGAGCCAATGCCCGCGCGGCATCCAGGGCCTGCCCTTTGGGCACCACGCGGTTGGCCAGGCCGTGTTCCAGGGCTTCTTGAGGAGAGAGCACCTTGCCGGTCAAGAGCCATTCCAGCGCGCGGCTGTAGCCTACCAGGCGTAAAAGGCGCTGGCCCATACCCCAGCCAGGGGTAACATACCAGGCCACCTGGACGAAGCCCAAGTCCGCGTTCTCGGCCATGATGCGGAGGTCGCAGGCCAAGGCGACTTCAGAGCCGCCCCCGCGTGCAGGTCCGTTGATGGCCGCGATGGTGGGGAAAGGAAGGGCTTCCAAATTGTGCAAAGCCCGGGTCATCAACCGGCTCATGCGGCGCCCATCGTCTTCGGTGGGGTAATCGGCCAACTGCTTGAGGTCGCCGCCTGCGATAAAGGCTTGCCCTCCGCCGGTGACAATCAATGCGCGCAGATTTGCCTTGCGCGCGGTTTCCACCGCGTCGCTGAAGGCTTGCATGGCTTCCCAGGAAAGCGCGTTGCGGACTTGGGGGCGGTGGACTTTCAAAATGCCGATTTGGGCAGCATCAATGGATAAAACAACACCAGACGAAGGGTTCATAAGCGCCTCAGGGGTGGGTTTTCTCAATAGGTTATGCTTGACGCAGGTGCATGGGGGCATTATACTTGGTTTGCAAATCGGCCGCAAACATCGGGGCGTAGCGCAGTTGGGAGCGCACCGCGTTTGGGACGCGGGGGTCGGCGGTTCGAGTCCGCCCGCCCCGACTTGTACCCTTTCAGGAGAGGAGCATCATGGCCCGAGAATTTGATGGCGTGATTGACGCTGTGCATCACGATGCCGATGGCAAAGTGGCCTGGGCGCGTGTGTATCTTCGCCGCTGGCCCCATGTGTATGGCGGGCCGCAGATTTTGCCCCGTGAGGTTTTGGTCGAGCGCTTGCAGGCCGGACAGTCGTTTGCCGTAGGCCGCCGTCAGGCTTTGTGGGGTAATTTGTTTGAAATTCAGGCCCCGGTGCGTGTTAGCGGCCAGGAAGGCGATGCGCGGCTGACATTGCAAGAAGGCGAATCCTACGAACTGGCCTCAGCCCCGAAGTTGTGATGGGCAATCGGTAGTGCTCTGCCTGGGTTGAGCGTAACGCAAAACAAGGCATTTTGGCAAATAAAAAGCGGCGCAAGGCCGCTTTTTTTGTTTTGGAGAGGGTTGGTTTTTTCCGTTGGGGCGTGTGACCGCCCATCTTGTTGAAACCTCTAACGCGTGGTAGGATACAGCGACAAAATGCAGGGCTGAGAAGCGGTGACCATGATGGATTCGACGCGTGGACAAATTGATTTTTTGATTGTAGGTGCAGAAAAGGGGGGAACCACGTGGCTGGCGCGCATGTTGCGACAGCATCCGCAGGTTTATTTGCCGCCTCAAAAGGAACTTTATTATTTCAACCGGCGCTTTGTTGAAGATCCGCGGTTGAAAAACCAGCACTTTGATCAGCCCGTTTCCTGGTATTTGGCTTTTTTTGCCGCGGCGCATCCTGGACAGAAAAAAGGGGAAGCGTGCCCTGCGTATTTGTGGGATGAAGATGCGCCTGGCCGTATTTATGCGTTTGATCCGCAAATTCAAATTTTTATGGTGCTTAGAGAGCCGGTAGAGCGCACGCTATCGGCTTATCGTTTTTATCGGCAAAGGGGGGTGATTCGCTGTTCGTTAGCAGAAGCCGTCAAAAAGCATCGTGATTTGCTGGTGGAACGAAGCGCCTATGCCGAACAAGTGGCGCGTTATTTGGCCTTTTTCCCGCGTGAGCAGATGCATGTGTATTTGTATGATGCCCTGCGGCAGGACCCTGTGGCTTTCCTCAAAGCGTTTGAGAGAGATTTAGGGGTGGACGCGTTTGTTCCTGAAGATGTGTTGACGCGGGCCAATGTGACAGGTGAGCCGAAGTATCTTTGGCTAAATCAAACGCTATTCCGTGTGCGGGCTTTGGCGCGGAAGTATTTGCCTATGTCCGCGTTGCAAGTTTTGCGGCGCGCGGGTCTTGCACAGGCTTATGAGGCACTGCGCAAGGCAAATAAACGCACCACCAGGGCCACCCACGTGCAGACTTTGGATCCACAACTGCGGCAGGCATTAAAGGCGTATTTTGAACCCGATATTTTGCGCCTGCAAACGCTGCTGGATATGGATTTGAGTGCATGGCTGACGTAACGCCTTCTTCCCCTTCGTTTGATTCCTCGACCACCCAGCATCGAAACCTGGTTTTGACCGTGGCCAAAGGCGCGGGCATTGCCATGATTGCGCGGATTTCAAGCAAGGTTTTCCTTTTGGGGAGCCAGGCTTTTCTCGCTCGGACGTTAGGGCAAGCCGATTATGGCCTCTGGGCTTTGGGGTGGTCGGTCTTTCAGGTGGGCACGATGGCCGCGGCGTTAGGGCTGCCTATGGGGGTCATTCGGTTTGGCGCACCGACGTTGCGCGTCAACCGCGCGCGTTTTCGGCAGGTGGTGCAGCAAATTTTGGCGTTGGTGGTGCTTTCGGGAATTTTCTGGGGGTTGGCGTTATTTTTGGGCTCGTCGTGGATTGCGGGTTTTTATCACAAGCCCGCATTGGCACCAGTATTGCGGTGGATTGCAATTCCTTTGGGTATTGCCGCGGTACTTCGGGTGGTGGCTTCCACAGTGCAGATTACCCGTGTGGGGCTGAGCATTGTTTTGCGGGATCTGTTGCCAGCCATTTTCCTGGGTTTGGGCGCATGGGTGCTGACGTTTTTGTTTTCATGGGGGATTCAAGGCGCCCTGTGGTCGCTGGCCCTGGCCCAGGGGTTGGCGTTGGGGGTGGCTTTGGTGGCGTTGTTTGTGCTTTATCGGGATGTGTATCGCCCCGCGGCGTGGACGTGGACATTTTTTCGGGAAGTGTTAGGCTATGCTTTGCCCGTGTGTTTTTCGGGGTTGTTGTTTTTGGTGTTGGAATGGACGCCGCGTTTGGTTTTGGGGTATTTTCGCCCTGTGAACGAAGTGGGAATTTATCAGGCCGCAGCCCAGACGGCTACACTGCCTGGAATTATTCTTTTCAGTATTAGTTCGATTTTCTCGCCCGTGATTGCGCGTTTGGCCGGACAAGAGGGTACGCGTGAGCAGATCAACGAGTTGTATAAAATTACCACCAAGTGGAGTTTTTATTTGAGCATTCCCCCCATGCTGGCACTGTTACTTTTCCCAAAAACAGCATTGGGATTGTTGTTTGGTTCATCTTACATGGAAGGCAGTACGGTGTTGTTGATTTTGGCCTTGGCGCAACTTTTCCACGCGGCAACGGGCACGGTGACGACTATGCACGCGATGTTAGGGCGCCAAAAGGCTTTGGTGATTCAAGTGAGCATTGGCGCGTTGACCACGTTTTTGCTCAATGTGGCCTTGGTGCCTTCACTGGGTGTTGTGGGCGCGGCTTTGGGTGGGGCTTTGGGGTTGACCACGGCCAATTTGTTGGGCATCATTTATCTGCGCCGTGCTCTGCGTTTGTGGCCTTACGATAAACGCTATGGCAAGGGGCTATTGGCTGGGGGTGGAACTCTGTTGGTCATGGCGCTTTTTCAGTGGACGCCTCTGCCTCGGTTGTGGCAAGCGGGTTTGGCTTCTGTTGTGGGTGTGGTGGTGTTTTTGGCTTTGCTTTGGTGGCTGCATTTTGACGAGGAAGATCAGATTTTCTTTGACGCGGTTTGGCGTCGGGTGCGGCGAGGGGGAAAGGCGAAAACGCAAGCCTGATGCAATTGGAGTAACACAAATCCCCAGCGAAGGTCATTCGCTGGGGGAAATGATTTTGCCAAAAAATTTTTTCAAACAATAAAATGTGAGCTATCCCAATCGCCGCAAAGCGCGAGGCATATCGCTGAGGCTTCGGGCGCCGTCGGTGGTGATGACCACGTCGTCTTCGACCCGCGCGCCCCCGCGGCCGGGCAGGTAGATGCCGGGTTCCACAGTAAACACCATACCGGGGCGCAGCACTTCGTCGTTGTCGGCAAACACAAAGGGGC
>JAADCW010000121.1 GCA_013154225.1 Chloroflexota bacterium | reverse complement strand
CCGTCGTGCTTCGCCTGCGTCTCGGCCGCCGGCTCCTGAGCTGTCGTGGAGTTTTCTTCGGGGGCCTTTTTCTCAGTCTTGCTGGAAGCTGCTTTTTTGCCTTTCTTGCCGGTCGATTTTTTGGCGGCAGGCTTTTCTGCCGGTTTATCTTCACTTTTCCCGGCCTTGGCTGTGCTTTTCTTGGTGGCGGTCTTTTTGCTGGTCGAAGATTTCTTTGCCTTGGCGGTTTTGGCGGATGAGGATTTTTTGGAAGTGGCCTTTTTGCCGTCGTTGGTGACGGGATTTTCCACCTCGGTCGTTTCGGTGGGGCTGTCAGGCACTTGTTCCACTTTCTTCTTGCTCAAGCGGGTCACCTCCGATGACGCAACGCTGCTAACGTTAGGGTTTGCTGGATTGCAACACTTTGTAACGTCCAGAGTGGAGAATCTGGACGTTACCGAACAGATCCGACATCCATCGTTCGTACTTTAGGAATGGGTTGGCCACCAGGTAAAACTGACCTCCAGGTCTAAGGTGGTTGAAAGCTGCGGCCACAAAAGCTTCTGCCACTTCCAAAACAATACCACCCCCAACGTGAAACGGGGGGTTCGTAACAACTATATCAAAGTAATCGTTTGCCCGCAATGACTCGTCAACGTCCGAATGGTGAATGGAGGCCTCCAGACCTGCGCTGGCAAAGCTGGCCTTTGCGCTTTTTACCGCCGCCAGGCTTTGCTCGAGCAGCGTTACCGAGGCGCCCTCCACCGCAAGCGGGAGACTAATAGCACCATAGCCGGCACCGATGTCGAGAATGCGGGAGCCCTGCAATGACCGGGGAAGGTATTTCAGGAGCAGCTTGCTGGCGGGGTCTATTTCTGTTGCCGAAAATACGCCCGGTAAGGTGTAAAAGCTAAGCTCATGTCCCCTGAGGTTGTCGCGAATAATCGTAAATTCGGGTTCTGCCGCTGCATCCCCGGTCGTTGACTTTTTTGTGAGTGTCGCCGCCCGCAAATCTCCTTGCTTAAATATCTTTGCCTTGCTGCCTAGCAGCTCTTCTGACCACTGCAAATAGCGGGTAAATCCGGCTTTCTTGCTGCCAGAAATCCACAGGTTCCCATCAGGTTTTAACGATTTGGCAGCTGCAAGCAGCTGCTGGTGAACCCATTCGTTACCCCGCTCTGCTTCGAGGCGTATCGTTGCCAGGTCGAACTGGCCGGCGTCAATTTCCCATGGCAGCGAACAGGCCGCCTTAATCCCCGCGCTTTCGGCAGTTTTTTGTAGGGCGCGACATGAGGACTTCTTATCTTCTATCGCCAGCACTTCAGCACCCAGCTTTTTCAGCCGCAGGGAGACCAGTCCAACTCCGGCGCTGAGGTCGAGGGCTCGGTCAGGGGAGCCGGTCAGCACGTTTGCCAGAAAGCGATAGGAATCTTCCATCCCCGCAGCTCCGGGCTTGTAAAAGACCGGTCCTGCTGGCGTGGGCATTTTGCGAATGGTGTGGTATCCGGCGAGGTCCACGAGTTTTACATCCTACCATCGCGGCGGCTAGACTGGGCGGGATGGTGGTTCTCGGCATTGAGACGAGTTGCGATGACACCGGCGTTGGGATAGTGGCCGATGGCGAGGTGGTCGCCAATAAAGTGATTTCTCAAACCCTGTTACACGCAAGGTATGGCGGCGTCGTGCCGGAGCTGGCAAGCAGGGAGCATGCCGCCGCTTTGGACAGGGCGACGGAAGAAGCTTTGATAGAGGCGGGGATTACCGTTGCTGATATCGATCTAGTAGCGGCTACGCGCGGTCCGGGTCTGGTAGGGCCTTTGTTGGTAGGGTTGACTTACGCCAAGGGGCTTGCCTGGGGTACCGATAAGCCGTTCATGGGAATCCACCACCTGGAAGGCCATATTCACGGAGCCCTGGCCGGTAGCGAAGTGGAGCCTCCTTTCCTGGTCCTGATCGCTTCGGGCGGGCACACGCACCTATACGACGTGCCCGCATGGGGAGAATACCGGTTGCTGGGGGCTACGCGCGATGACGCTGCGGGCGAGGCGTTCGACAAGGTGGCGCGAACGCTGGGTCTGGGTTATCCGGGAGGGCCGGAAATAGAAAAACTGGCTCTCCAGGGAGATGAGTTGGCCGTTCCCTTCACGGTCCCGATGAAGGGAAGGGAGGGTTACGACTTCAGTTTCTCTGGGCTCAAGACGGCCGCTATAAGATTTGTGGAAAAGGGATACGACCCTCAAGATATAGCCGCCAGCTTTCAAAGGGTGGTGGTAGCCTCGCTTATAAGCGCTATCGAGCGTGCAGCCAGGGACCTGGGAAGAAAGACGGTAGTCGTTGCTGGCGGCGTTTCGGCCAATCAAGTTTTGCGGCGGGCCCTTTCGCAGCTGGACCTTCAGGTATTCTTGCCGAGCCTAGAGCTGGCTTCCGACAATGGCGCAATGATCGCCCTGGCTGCCTGGCACAGATGGAGGCTGGGCGAGAGGGGTGATGGGCTTGATATTGGAGTCGAGCCGTACCTTCCCCTGGGGGAGGGTGGATAGTTGGCCCTTCTCATGATGTGCGCTTAGAATGCGATAAGTTATGCTGGGTCTTCTCAAAAAACTATTCGACAACAACGACCGCGAAGTGCAGCGATACTTCCGTCAGGTCGTAGATCCGACGAATGCCTTGGAGGAGGAGGTCCAGAAGATTGACGATCTGGCCGCCGCCTATGCCGAGGCCCGCCAGCAACATGAAAACGGCAAGCCGTTAGACGAGCTGCTGCCCTGGGTCTTTGCCCTGGCGCGTGAGTCGGCCCGGCGTTATCTGGGTTTGCGGCCCTACGATGTCCAGCTTGTCGGTGGTGCCGTACTCCACGAGGGTCGTATTGCAGAAATGAAGACCGGCGAGGGCAAGACCCTCGTTGCTACATTGCCGATTGCTCTCAACGCACTAAGCGGCAAGGGCACGCACCTCGTTACGGTTAACGACTACCTGGCCAGGCGTGACGCCGAATGGATGCGACCCGTTTACCATGGTCTCGGCCTGGAGGTTGGGGTAATTCAGCATGACACCCCTCCGCCCGAGCGCCGCAAAGCCTATCTGGCGGATATCACCTACGTCACCAACTCGGAGCTGGGATTCGATTATCTGCGCGACAACATGTCGCTCAGCCCGGAGCAGCTAGTGCTGCGCCACGACCACCCGCTCCACTACGCGATCGTAGACGAGGTCGATTCGATCCTCATTGACGAGGCGCGTACTCCGCTTATCATCTCCGGTCCGGCCGAGAAGGCCACCGACCTTTACTACAAGATGGCCGAGGTGGCCCGAAAACTGGTCAGGGGCGAGAAGCCCGAGCCGGGTGAGAAAGACAAGGAGCCGACCGGCGATTACACCATTGAAGAAAAGCAACGCGCCGTTCAACTGACCGAGCAGGGTATTGCCAAAGCCGAAAAGCTATTGGGCATTCCGGGTCTTTTCAGTCCGGAAAACATGGAAAAGGCCCATATGCTAATCCAGGCAATCCGTGCCAAAGACCTTTACCACCGCGACCAGGACTACATTGTGCAAGACGGCCAGGTGATCATCGTCGACGAGTTCACCGGCCGCCTGATGCCAGGTCGCCGCTTCGGCGAGGGGCTGCACCAGGCGATCGAGGCCAAGGAAGGCGTCAAGATCGAGCGCGAGAACCAGACTCTGGCGACGATCACCTACCAAAACTTCTTCCGCCAGTACGACAAGACGGCCGGTATGACCGGTACGGCCAAAACTGAGGAGAAGGAGTTTCAGGAAATCTACGGCATGGACGTCATCGTCGTGCCGACCAACCGGCCGGTAATTCGCAAGGACCATCCCGACGTTGTCTACAGGACCGAGCAAGGCAAATTCATGTCGGTGGTCGAGGAGATCGCCGAGCGCTATGAAAAGGGCCAGCCGGTGCTGGTGGGAACGATCAACATTGACAAGTCCGAGCGCCTCTCGGCGATGCTGCGCGAGCCCCGCTACTACCTGCCGCGCGTTGAGATGCGAGCGAATGCCGTCAAGAAGGCTTTGCAGAAACAGAAAGGCGGGGAGTGGGAAAAACTAAACAAGCTACTTTCGCGCCCCGCGAACATGCGCGAGGCAAATCTGGCCGAGTACGAGGAGATGATTTCTGGCCTCGGTGGGGCGGCCAAGGACGCCTGGGAAGAATTGAAGCGTTCGGTGCACGTGCTCGAGGTAATTCGCAAGGGCATTCCGCATCAGGTTTTGAACGCCAAGTACCACGAGAAAGAGGCGGAGATAGTGGCCCAGGCGGGTCGCTCGGGCACGATCACCATCGCCACCAACATGGCCGGTCGCGGTACCGACATCAAGCTTGGCGGCAACCCCGAGGAAATCGCCAAGAACATGCTCGAGAAGCAGGGCCTCGACCGCTATGAGTGGAAGGTAGAGCTCTTCGTCAAGAAGCTGATTCAAGGCGACGAAGAAGAAGCCCGCAAGCTGGCGGCCGAGCTCGAGGTGCCAGAAGAAACTATCGAAGAAATCAAGAAGGTGCGCGACGAGGCCAAGATCGACGAGCAGCGGGTCAAGGAGCTCGGCGGCCTGGCTATCATCGGCACCGAGCGTCACGAATCGCGCCGCATCGACAACCAGCTGCGCGGCCGCAGCGGCCGCCAGGGCGACCCCGGCGAGAGCCGCTTCTACGTTTCCTTCGACGACGAGCTAATGCGCCTCTTCGCCTCCGAGCGCGTCGTTGGAATGCTCGACCGGATGGGCTTCGACGATTCCGAGCCGATCGAGCACAAGATGGTCACCGGCGCAATCGAGCGGGCCCAGAAGCGCGTCGAAGACCGCAACTTCGGCATCCGCAAACAGCTCCTGCAGTTCGACGACGTAATGGCCCGCCAGCGAGAGGTCATTTACGAGCAGCGCCGGATGGTACTGCTCGGTAAAGACGAGGACGTTCGCGAAGCTGCGCTGGCGATGGTTGAGGACACGATAGCCGGAATCGCCGAGAACTACGTCAACCCGGAAATCCACCCAGCCGATTGGGATCTGGAGGGTCTGAAGCTGGCACTGATTGATATCGCTCCGGGCTTCGAGAACTTCGATTTCGAAAGCCTGCGCGATATGGATGCACGTGACGCCCTGCAAAAGCTGGTAGACGAGGCGGTCAGGCTGTACGAGCAGCGCGAGGCCGAGCTAGGTACGGGCGCCATGCGGGCGGTGGAGCGCTTCGTCATCCTCAGTATCGTCGATACCGCCTGGAAGGAGCATCTGCACAACCTCGACGTTCTCAGACAGGGTATCGGCCTGCGCTCCTACGCCCAAAAGGACCCCTTCCAGGAGTACAAGTTCGAGGCCACACGTCTTTTCAACGAGATGATCGCCCACATCAAGAGCGAGTCGGCCAAATTCTTCTTCCGTCTCAAGGTCGAAACCGAGCCCCCCAAACCGCAGGTCTACGTACCGGTTCCCAAGAAGAACCAACCCGAAGCCAAGCCCGATAAGGCGGCCAAGAGCGCTAAGGGGAAGAAGCAGCAGCCGAAGAAGAAAAAGAAGATCGGCCGCAACGATCCCTGCTGGTGCGGCAGCGGCCTTAAATACAAGCACTGCCACGGAAAGAACGAATAGAAACGCGCTTTTAGCGTTTAGTCGGGCGGGCATATAGCCCGCCCGATCGATTTGTGGTACGTAGTGCGTAGTAAGTTGTAGGGGCGGACCCGTGTGTCCGCCCTGAAGTTGAAATGGCGAATACATAGCAATTGCGCCAATGGCGTTTGTAACGGTAGGGGAGGGTTTTAAACCCTCCCCTACGCCTGTTGGCTTTTCTGCGGTAACGAAACCTCGGCTATTTGCACAGCATGGACCCTGAATCAAGTTCAGGGCAGGCTCCCTGACCTCGGCGGCAAGGTGCCGCCTCGTCCGGGGATACGTCGTTGCTCAGGAACAAGAAGAACAGTGCGCGTCCCCGGCCAAGCGGCCATTGTGGCCGCGCGAGCCGGGGCCCATGCCGCGCCCAAGCGCCACGGTTAAGTCGCCGCAGAATAACGCCCCCTCCCCTTGGGGAGGGCCGGGAGGGGGTTGCTGGTGATGCCCGAATCAAAAAACTAGTCGCCGATGCGTGGCTGCCCACATCCCACTCCCTACACCCCACATCCTGGTAAAACCCCCTCCGGCTGCTTCGCAACCACCTCCCCGAGGGGAGGGTTTATTTAAGACGCCATTAGGCGAAGACGAAGCGGCCACTATGCTTTAAGCTCTGGATTCCAGCTCGCGCAGGCTAACGCCTGCTTGGCTGGAATGACGAGATTGGTGACGAGGTTGTTTGAGTTATGAAGTTGATTCGCAAGACTCGCGGTAGTGAATCCATCAGTTCTCGACAAAAGCATTCACGACAAAAATACGCACGGCAAAAACATTCCCGACAAAACTTCGTCACCTCTTCCCAAAACAGCTAGTCGCTCCTTTGAAAAGATTTCGCCACCCCAGCGAAAGCTGGGGTCCAGACCGAGTCACCCACCCGCCATCGAGGCCGCGCTAACGACCCGGCAAACAGGCAGGGGCTAGTTGGC
>JAADCW010000123.1 GCA_013154225.1 Chloroflexota bacterium | reverse complement strand
ACCCCGTCACCGTGGACGTTCTGGACAACGATTCCGACCCGCAGGACAACATTGATCCCAGCACCGTGGACTTAGACCCCACCAGCGTGCCCGGCGGCGTGGGCACCGACACTGATGGCGATGGGGACATTGACCAGGTGGTGGTCCCAGGTGAAGGTACCTGGACCGTGGACGATACCACTGGCGAAGTCACCTTCACCCCCGAGGCCGGCTTCACCGGTGATCCTACGCCCATCGAGTACACCGTCACTGACACCACCGGCCTGGAATCCAATGAAGCTACCATCACCATTGACTATCCCCAGGATCCGCCTGTGGCCGTGGATGATAGTGCCACTGGCACAGCAGGCAATCCGGTCACTGTGGACGTTCTGGACAACGATTCCGACCCGCAAGATGACATTGACCCCAGCACCGTGGACTTAGACCCCACCAGCGTGCCCGGCGGCGTGGGCACCGACACGGACGGCGATGGTGACATTGACCAGGTGGTGGTGCCTGGCGAAGGTACCTGGACCGTGGACGATACCACTGGCGAGGTCACCTTCACGCCAGAACCCGGCTTTGTGGGCGACCCGACGCCGATCACGTACACCGTTACCGACACTACCGGTTTGGAATCCAACGAGGCTACCATCAGCATTGATTACGCCCAAGCCGACATCACCATCACTAAAGACGACGGCGTCACCCTGATCAAGGCGGGCACCACCGTTGTGTACACCATCGTGGTGACCAACAACGGTCCCGACCCGGCCATCGGCGCCCAAATAGACGATGCCAAACCCGCGGCTGTCACTTCCTGGACATGGGAATGCGACAGCGTCACCGGCGGCGCCAGCGGCTGTGACGGCGTCACCGATAGCACCTCCGACTTCAGCGACACGGTAGATCTCCCCGCCAACAGCAGCATCACCTACAAAGTCACCGCACAAATTGACGATGCTGCTACAGGCACGCTGGAAAACACCGTAGAGGTCACGCCGCCTCCGGGCTTCGCCGATACCGACCCCAGCAACAACACCGCGACCGACACCGATACCTTTGCAGAAACCAGCAAGACCTTAGAAGAAACCAATCAAGACTTCACAACCGATCCCGAAGTGGTCATCGGCGAAATCCTGACCTACGAAACCAGCCTGAGCATTCCGCCTGGGCAAGTGGTCAACCTCACCCTCACAGATGTCATGGACCGCGGCCTGGCCTTTGTGGAATGCGAAAGCATCACTGCCAGCGGTACGCTGACCAGCACGGCAGGCACCCTGGACGCCATCTGCGCAACGCCCATTGTGACCGCCGAACCTACAACCAGCACCGCGGCAGAAGATCAGGGGCGCCGCGTCCAGTGGAACTTTGGCACAGTGACCAATACCACAAACGACAACATCACCCTGACCGTGCGGTATCAGGTCGTCGTGCTGGACAGCGAAGGCAACAAGAGCGGCGTCTCGCTGAACAACAACGCCACCTGGTCGTGGGAAGGCGGCGAAATCACCGTCAATGCGCCTCCGGTAACCATCGTGGAGCCTGACCTCAGCATTGACAAATCCGCCAGCCCAACCACCGTGCTCCCTGGTGAGGCCATCACCTTTACCCTGACCATCCAACACACCGACAACAGCGAAACCAACGCCTACGATGCCATCGTGACCGACAAACTCCCGTCTGGCCTCACCTATGTCAACGGCAGCCTCACTGCCGTGGATGGGCCTACGCCCACCAGCATGGACTACGACGCAACGACCCGCACCATCCAAATCGTCTGGGATGCCTTTGACTACGGCGAAGTCTCTCACATCCAATTCAAAGCCACCCTCAACGACTCCGCCAGCCAAAGCCTCACCAACGCGGCTTCGGTGGCCTGGAGCAGTTTGCCGGGCGACGTAAGCGACCCGCAATCGCCTTACAACACCCTCTCCACCGAGCGGGCCTACGACCCCTTGAGCCCGGTCAACATCTATCGGGCCGAAGATGCCATCCAGATCCGCATCCAACTGCCTGAAACCGGGTTCGCACCGTATCAGGTCACCAAGATCCCCAGCCAGCAAATCGCCTACAACCCCTTGACCATGATCCTGGAAATTCCCAAACTTGGGGTGCAAGTACCCATCGTAGGCGTGCCGCGCACCGAAGACGGCTGGGATCTCACCTGGCTCTGGAATCAGGCGGGCTGGCTGGAAGGTTCGGCCTTCCCCACCTGGGCAGGGAATACCGTCCTCACCGCCCACGTCTATCTCCCCGACGGCGAACCCGGGCCCTTTGTGAACCTGCGCCAGCTGATGTGGGGCGATCGCATCATCATCCACGCCCACGGGCAACGCTACATCTATGAAGTGCGCAACGTGCGGCTGGTTGCCCCCGACGATGTCAGCGTACTCAGGCACAAAGACCGAGACTGGGTCACCTTGCTCACATGCCAAGGCTACGACGAAAAGACCGACAGTTACCATTGGCGCCTGGCTGTCCAAGCTGTGCTGATCCAGGTCGTACCCGAACCCACGCCTGAGCCGTAGCGTGATCTTCAAAGGGGCCTGTCCTCCACGGGCAGGCCCCTTTTCTTTTTATAAAGACCTGCCGCTACCCAACACCCCAAAACACAACCTTGAGGCAGTTTCCGCGCCTTCCAACACCTCATTTTGCCCGCGCGTAGGTTTTGGCAGAGGTGCAAGCGAAACCTTGACGCGGCTTCCCAGGCAAGGTACAATCGGGCGCAACGCCGCGATATGATAAGAATAATTCAATTGATATGAGGATTTATCCGTGACCGATTGGGAGCAATACGCCCTTCTGCAATATCTGGCCAAACAGGCTTCCCGTAACGGTGCCAACAGCCACTTACCATCGCTCAAAGAAGTGGGGGACGAACTGGGCTGGAGCATCACCCGTGTGCGAGAAGAACTGGCCGTAGCCAAGGCTTTGGGGTTCGTTGAAGCCCGTCCCAGAGTAGGGCTTCGGCGGCTTCCCTACACTTTCACCCCGGCGGCTTCCCTGAGCCTGCACTATGCTTTGGCTTTGGACAGCAAAACCTATTTCCAACAATTTGCTGACCTGCGGCAAAAAATCGAAGCCGCTTATTTCCAGGAAGCCGCTCGGCTCCTCACCGATGAAGACAAAGCCCACCTCAAGGAACTCATCCGCTCGGCCTGGCAACAACTGCGCGACGAACCCATTCACATTCCCCACGCCGAGCACCGCGACCTCCACCTTACCATTTACAGCCGCCTGAACAACGCTTTTGTTCAAGGCCTGCTGGAAGCCTACTGGGACGCGTACGAATCCGTGGGCTATAGCCGCTATACCGACTATGCTTATCTGAGCAAAGTTTGGGAATATCACCAGCAAATCGTGGATGCGATCTGCGCCGGCGATTACGAAGCTGGCTACCGTGCTCTGCTGGAGCACACCAAACTGCTCTACCATCACCCGATCGAAGGGAATCCCAGTGAACCTCCGGCAACGCCGGAAAAACTCAAGGAGAGATGAGGTTATGGCCACACAAACGCAACCTGCCTCTGCCCCCGGCTCGGTGGTGAACGACTTTTCCATCACCGTGAGCACCGTCAACGGTACGGGGAGCCAAACGTCCAACCTGACCATTCAACGCGCGATTTTCAAAATGGGCATCCCGGTGTCGGGGAAGAACATCTTCCCCTCCAACATCCAGGGCTTGCCCACGTGGTACACGCTGCGGGTCAGCAAAGACGGTTGGTTAGCCCGCCGCGAAGAGCACGAAATTGTCATTGCCATGAACCCCGCCACCATCAAAGACGACATTGAAGACGTCATGCCCGGCGGTGTGCTCTTCTATGCCGACCATCTTAAACTCCCCATCCAGCGCGACGACATCGTCATGTATCCCATGCCGGTGAAGAAACTTTCGCGCGAATCCGATGCGCCCAAGGGCCTGCGCGACTATGTCGCCAACATGGTGTACGTCGGCGTGCTGGCCGAAATCATCGGCATCGAATTGGACAAAATCTACGCCGCGTTGGAGTTCCACTTCAAGGGCAAAGAAAGCCCCATCACCCTGAACTACAACGTCATCAAAGCTGCGGCCGAATGGGCCAAAGAAAACCTGGAAAAGAAAGACCCCTATCGCCTGGAACCGATGGACGCGACCAAAGGCTACATCATGGCCGACGGCAACACCGCGGCCGCCCTGGGCGCGCTCTACGGCGGCGTGCAGTTTGTGGGCTGGTATCCTATTACCCCGGCATCCAGCCTGGTGGAAACCATGAACCAATACATCCCCAAACTGCGCAAAGACCCGAAGACCGGCAAAAACACCGTGGTCGTCATCCAGGCCGAAGACGAACTTGCGGCCGTGGGCATGACCATCGGCGCGGGCTGGGCTGGGTTGCGCTCCATGACCTCCACCTCGGGCGCAGGCATCAGCCTGATGAGCGAATTCATCGGCCTGGCCTACTACGCGGAAGTGCCCATCGTGATTTGGGACGTCCAGCGTGGTTCCCCCAGCACCGGCCTCCCCACCCGCACCATGCAGGGCGACATTACCCAGGTGGCCTTCATCAGCCAGGGTGACACCGACAGCATCATGCTCTTCCCCAAAGACGCCCAGGAAGCCTTTGAGTTTGGCTGGCGCGCCTTTGACTACGCGGAACGCCTGCAAACCCCCATCTTCGTGATGAGCGACCTGGACATCGGCCAAAACCAATGGATGGTCAAACCCTTTGAGTATCCCGACGAGCCGATGGACCGCGGCAAAGTGCTGTGGGAAGAGGACCTGGAACGCTGGGAAAAAGAAGGCAAGGAATGGGGCCGCTACCTGGACGTGGATGGCGACGGCATCCCCTACCGCACCGTCATCGGCAACAAACACCCCAAAGCCGCCTACTTCACCCGCGGTACCGGTCACGACGAATTCGCCCGCTACAGCGAAGACCCCGAAGTGTGGACCCGGGTGCTCAAGCGCATCAAGAAGAAATACGAAACCGCTCGCGACATTCTGCCTAAACCCATCCTGGAAGGCATGGAAGGCGCGCCCTTCGGTATCATCGCCTTTGGGTCCAGCCATCCTGCGGTCCAGGAAGCCCGCCACTACCTGAAAGAGGAAAAGGGCATTGCCACCGACTATCTGCGCCTGCGGGCCTATCCCTTCTCGCAAGAGGTGCGGGATTTCATCGCCAACCACGAAAAGGTTTACGTGGTGGAGATGAACCGAGACGGCCAGATGCGCCAACTCCTGCAACTGGAAGTCCCCGAAATGGCCGACCGTCTGGTCTCTGTGGCCAAGGGCGACGGCCTGCCCCTCACCGCCCGCTGGATTATGAACACCATCCTGGAAAAGGAAGAGGAGTAAGATCATGGCTAAGACAAATGCCCTCGGCCTGACCGTCAAAGACTACAAAGGCGCCCCGACCACCCTGTGTCAGGGTTGCGGCCATAACTCCATTCTGAGCCAAATCATCTCGGCCGTCTTCGAAGAGAACCTGGCTCCTGAGCAAATCGTCAAATTCAGCGGCATTGGCTGCTCTTCCAAAGCCCCCACCTACATGCTGAGCCGCTCCTTTGGTTTCAACGGCCTGCACGGGCGTATGCCTTCCCTGGCCACCGGCGCGCTCTTCGGCGATCTTTCCCTCATTGGCATCGGCATGAGCGGCGACGGCGACTCCGCGGCCATTGGTATGGGGCAGTTCAAGCACATCATCCGCCGCAACATGCCCCTGGTTTACATCATTGCCAACAACGGCGTGTACGGTCTCACCAAAGGGCAATTCTCGCCCACTGCAGACCGCGGCCTGGTGCTGAAGAAGCAAGGCGTCAACCCCTTCGAGCCGGTAGATATCTGCATGGAAGCCCTGGCCTCCAACGCCACGTTCGTGGCCCGCACCTTTGCCGGCGACCCCAAACAGGTCAAAACCCTCATCAAAGCCGCGCTGCACCACAAAGGCATCGCCATCCTGGACATCATCAGCCCGTGCGTGTCCTTCAACAACAAACCCACGGCCACGCACTCCTACGAATGGGGCAAACAGCACGAAGTGCTCCTGCACGAGTTGCAGTTCATCCCCAACGCCCAGGAAATCAAACTCCAGGGCGAGATGCAGCCCGGCGAAATCCGCGAAGTCACCATGCACGACGGCTCGGTGCTGATGCTCAAACAGGTGGAACGCGACTACGACCCCACCGACCGCTTTGCCGCCATCCGCGCGCTGGAAGAGGCCAAACAAAAGCACATCCTGCTCACCGGCTTGCTCTACATTGATACCGAACGGCCGGCCCTGACCGACCTCTACGACCTGCCGGACGACGTGCCCTTCAACCGGATGCCTGAGGAACGCCTCCGCCCCGCGCCGGAGACCATGCAAACCGTCAACGACTTGATGTTCTAAGCGAACCTCATCTCTTTCACCTCCTTTCTTCCCCCTCAACACCTGAGAAGCGCAGGCAAAATTGCCTGCGCTTCAAGGTTTAAGGATAAACACTCTGCCATTTACACAAAAGTTGAACTGGAGCCAACCATCTTATAAAGAGTTTAGGAGAAATTTTGCAGGGGCAAGTCCTCCTACAACGGCCCGCCGCCATGAGGCCAGCGCCCATACACGCG